>DATABT010000026.1:0-4292 GCA_036259455.1 Longimicrobium sp.
CACTTCGAAGCCAAGGCCGATCAGCAGCCGAGCCCAGTAGTGAGAGCCCGAGCAGCCCTCCATCACCACGCGGCAGGGCTCGCGCGTGCTCCAGAAGCGCTCGAACTGGTGGCGCGTCATGCGGCGGCGCTCCTGGATGCGCCCCGCGGCCGCGGAGATGGCGATCTCGAAGACGTTCTTGGCGGTGTCGACGGCGATGGTTACGTTGCTCATGGGATGGGCTCCTTTCGTCACGGTTCGTGATTGGCGTCTCGTACCAGGGGTAGCTTGCTACCCTGTACGGGAGGAGTCCATCCCATCACTGCAGGGGATGCGGTGCCGTGCATGCTTTCGGGGAAGGGAAGGCTTGCGCGCCGGCCCCGCACCACTGACCCTTGCGTCGTTAGGCTGCTGCCCGGCGGGCTGTCCCACGTGGAGCTACTTGCATATCATTCATCTCCTGGCGCAGATACAACGCACGGCGGAGCCGGAGTAGCCCCAACTCCCTGGCCGAAGACGACAATGGCCCAGCAGATGTACCAAAAGCACCTGATCAGCCTTCGCGCCTGGCTGCACGGCAGCGGGAAGCACGAGGCGCTGCGCGCGCTGGAGTTCGCGCGTCCCCTGCACAACGGCCTCCGCAAGGATGGTGTCACGCCCGAATTCGCCCATCAGGTGTTCATGATGAACTTCGCGCGCAACTTCGACCCCGTGCTCATCCACCCCGACGCCACCCAGGCTGTGGTCGCCTTGCACGATGTGGTGGAGGACAAGAACGTCTCGATCCTGGAGATCCAGGCGGAGTTCGGGGATGAGATCGCCAATGCCGTCTTCCTCATGACCGCGCCCGAGGGAGAAACACCCGCACAGAAGGCGGAGCGTTTCCGCGCCATGGCCGAGTGCCCCATCGCCAGCGTCGGGAAGGCAATCGACCGCGTGCACAACGTGGTCTCCATGGTCGGGGTCTTCACTCCGGGGAAGGTGGCGCGCTACATCGCGGAGTCCGAGGAACTGATCCTCCCCATGATGAAGGCAGCGCGCCGACGCTTTCCGAAGCAGATTCCCGTGTACGAGATCTCCAAGCTCATGATCTCGACCCACATCCATAACATCCGCACGTTGCTCGGCCAAGCGGTATAGGCCAGTACACACAGGATAGGTTCCGCGACGAACTTTCCGCCGCAGTCGTATCCCTTACAGCCTCATCTACTCTTTCTCCGAAGACGACGCCATCGTTCTGCCAGACGGCCCATGCGATCCGGGCGAGCTTGTTGGCGAGTGCGACCGCGGCGCGGTTGGTGTGCCCCTCGCCCGCGCGTTCGAGCGCCCACGCCTGCAGGTGCGTGAGCCTCCTGCCTGCGCGCCGGGCCCGCTCCGCCGCCAGCAGCGCCGATCGTGCGCCAGGTTTTCGGCGACGAAAGTCTCTCGCGCCGCCCCGCACCCCTGACCCTTGCGTCGTTAGGCCGCTGGGAAAGCATCGCGGCAGCCGCAGGATGTGCTCCCCGCGGCTGCCGCGTGTTCATCACTGACCCGCTCAAGTGGCGAGCCGCCTCACTACCTCTCACACGCCCCTCCGGTACACCGTAAGGCACACCAGATCGTCGTCCGGATCGCGTACCTCCCACCAGCGGCTGTGCTTCTGCTTGATGAGGGTGTAGGCGGGCTTCGCGGCTGTGGGCGCGGAGCCCTTCGGGTTCTGAAAGGTGTCCTCGCGTCTGGTATAAGCCTCTCCGCAGGGTGGCGCTTCTCCTGCGGCGATCCACGGCGTTCCAGGTGCGATACGGAATGCAACGCTGTGTTACAGTAGCGCCACGGACACGCTCTCCTCCAACTTCCAGATCTCCAGCAATCACAATCGCTTACGTAAACACGCCCTCCTGGACCGGAGGATGCGGCCGCAAGATGGCACACGCGGTACCACTTTCATCCCATCATCCCGGAGGTAGATCGTGAAGAAGCTGAGCCTGGACATCAACGCGCTGGAGGTGGAGTCTTTCCAGACCTCGCGACTGAGCAACTGGGAGGGCACCGTACACGGGCAGGACAACGTCACGGCTGGCGGAGACACGAAGTGCGGCGGCATCCACACGTGCGGCGACGGCTGCCAGCCCACGGCCGGCGGAGACACGAAGTGCGGCGGCATCCAGACGTGCGGCGAGGGCTGCCAGATCACGGCCGGCGGTCCCACGAAGTGCGGCGGCATCCAGACCTGCGGCGACGGCTGTAACGCGTGACGCGGGCGCCCCGCCTGACCGCGGGTCAGGCGGGGCGATGGCAATCGCTGCGAGGTTCTACGCGGAGACGCCGAGGAACGGAGAGCTGCGCTTGGCCGCGGTTCTCCGTTTTCTACGCGTACAGCCTGACAACCGGCTGCAGGGGCTGCGGAGCCGTCCAGGCCTTGTCATTCGGCGGCTCCAACCCGGTATCTGCGATGAGCACCGCGCTCGCTCCCTCGCTATTTGTTTCCTTGCGCTCCGCCCCGCCTGACGTCATCGTCGGACGCTGGCCTCGCCTACCGCGACCCATACCCGACCGTGAGGAGCTCCAATGGCGGACGTCGACACGACGATGATGAAGGTGCAGCGGATCCTGACGGGGCCGATGGGGCTCCGCATCTCGCTCCAGGGGAACACCATCAGCGTGACGTTCACGGGCAGCAGCACGCGGGTGAGCCTGACCTTCACGGACTGGGGGACCAACAAGGCGGGGGACCCGTCCACGCTGGTCGGGGTGTCGGCGCCGCTGCTGTGGGAGGTCGATCCGTCGCCGGCGCTGTTCGAGTGGATCGCCAAGGAGGGCGGAAAGTTCTACTTCGGCCACGTGACCGCCCACGACGACTCGTCCGCGCCGGGGAAGCTGTTCCTGCTGATGTCGCACACGCTGCTGGGCGACTACCTCGACGAGGAGGAGCTGCACTGGGCGCTCTACACCCTCCTCCAGACCGCCGACAAGCTCGACGACGAGCTGAAGGAGAAGTTCGGCGGCAAGCGCCTGGCCGACTTCGCCTGACCGATGGCGATCAACCGCAGCACGATCGCCGACGCGGCGGTGTCGGCGGCCAAGGCGTACTCGCACGCGGCCGTGGAGCCGCGGCACGTGGTGTTCGCCCTGGCCCGCCACTTCCGCGAGCACCCGGAGTGCGCCGCCTTCCTCGAGCCGGCCAAGCGCGCCCTGGAGCCCCGCGGACGCGCGTACGGATCGCCGTCGATGAGCGAGGCGGCCACCGCCCTCCTCCACACGCTCAGGACCGACGACGACGGGATCGCCGCGCTGCGGAACGCCGTCCAGGACCCCGCGCACCCCTCCGGCACCGCCGCGGGCGGAGCGCAGGCGGCGGAGACGGCCGGGGAGGCCGCCCCGCGGACCGAGACCCAGGCCGCGGCGCCGAACGCCGGCGAGACGGTGGCCGACGTGCTGGCCGAGTTCGACACGCTCGTGGGGCTGGACGCGGTGAAGGCGCAGGTGCGCAGGATCGTCGCGGTGGTGCAGGCGAACACCGAGCGCCAGAAGGCCGGGCTCAAGACCGTGAACCCCGGCCTGCACCTGGTGTTCACCGGGCCGCCGGGGACGGGGAAGACCACCGTCGCCCGCCTGGTCGCCCGGATGTACGCGGCGGCCGGCGCGCTCCCGGGGTCGAAGTTCACCGAGGCCACGCGCGCCGACCTGATCGCCGGCTACGTGGGGCAGACGGCGATCAAGACCAACGAGCTGATCGACCGCACGCGGCCGGGCGTCCTCTTCATCGACGAGGCGTACTCCCTCACCCCGCGCGGCGAGGTCGACTTCGGCCACGAGGCCATCGCCACGCTGGTGAAGGCGATGGAGGACCACCGCGACACCTTCGCCGTGATCGTGGCCGGCTACGGCGGCGAGATGACCGAGTTCATCGAGTCGAACCCCGGCCTGCGCAGCCGCTTCAAGACCTTCATCGACTTCCCCGACTATTCGGCCGGCGAGCTCACGGAGATCTTCGGGCGGATGGCGCACGACGCGGGGCTCGAGCTGGCCGAGGGGGCGCGGGCCCGGGCGTCCGGCGTGTTCGACCGGGCCGCGGGGAAGCGCGACTTCGGCAACGCGCGGTTCGCGCGCTCGCTCTTCGAGCAGGCGTACGCGCGGATGGCCTCGCGCGCCGCCGACGACGGCTCCGTCACCGTCGACGAGCTGCACACGCTCCTGGCCGAAGACATCGGCGACGACCCGGCGACGCTCTCCAGCGAACGCCGCCGCATCGGGTTCTGAGCGCGTCTCCACCCTCGCGTGCTCTCGCGCCGCGCCACCCCCGCGACCCGCGGATCTTCGGCCGGAAGATCCGC
>DATABT010000027.1:0-4895 GCA_036259455.1 Longimicrobium sp.
GCCGCCGCCGCGGCCACGCCCCAGGCGGGCAGCGGCTCCGCGACCGAGAGGCGCGCCGCGACAATCCCGTCCACCACGGGCACCAGCGGCGCGAACACCAGCGGCCCCGCGTTCCGCATCTCGCGGTCGAAGGAGATGCGCCGCGACCAGAACCCCGGCCGCCACGCGCCGGACACCGTGTCGCGCGCCGCGCCCGCCAGCGCAAAGAGCGCCGCCCCCCACGCCGCCGCCGCAGCCGTGAGCGCGACCGCCACCACTCTGCCGCCGAGCGTGCCGGCCGCCGCGTGCGGCACCAGCACCAGAGCGACCACCAGCAGCGCGAGCGCGGCCAGCCGCACGGCGCGCAGCCAGTACGACGCGCGGGGCGGAATGCCGAGCCGTCGCAGCAGCGCGTCGTCCGCCGGACGAAACAGGATGGGGTACACCCAGAACGCGATCGGCGCCGAGACCACCAGCCCCAGCGCGATCGCTCCGTCTCCGTCGGCGGGATCGGCCCGCACCGATTCCGCGCCCAGCCACAGCGCCGCGATCCCCAGCAGCGCCGGCAGCCCCACGCCGACCCACGCCCCCGGCCGCGGATGCCGGAACGGGTCCGCGATCCGCCGCGCTTCGAGGGAGAGGAGGAGACGCAGGGGTGTGGGAGTCACGGTGCTCGTGAGCGGGCGGTAAACGCGGCTGGCCGGGGCGCGGAATATGATTGGAGGCGCCGGACAGAGCAACGCTTGCGCCGGATCGCCCTCGCACCCAAATTTCGTGCATGATTTCCGAAGTGAGAACGACCGCGACCGAATCTCTCGCCTCCGCGTCGCGAACTCCGGCCCGAATGGGCATCCGGAGCGCAAAGCGGACGGACGCGCTCTCGACCACACTCGCGTCGGGAGCGATGGCGCGCGTCGTGATCGATCTCGCCGTCCGCCCGGACCATGCGCCGTACGGCCGCGAGATCCAGCGCCGCACCGGCCTCACGCCGCGCTCACTGCAGACGGAACTCGCCCGGCTGGAATCGCTCGGCGTCGTGCGGCGCCGCCGTGAAGGCCGGCTTGTCCGTTATGAACTCATCGAGAGCAGCCCGCGGTGGCGTGCGTTGCGCGGCCTGATCCGGGAGCTTGCCGACCCCGTGGACGTGGTTCGCAACGCGTTGGCCGACGTCCCCGGCATCGCCGCCGCGTTCGTGTTCGGTTCCTTCGCGCGGGGCGACCCGCGCGACGACAGCGACGTCGACGTGTTCATCATCGGCGATGGGGTGCCCGAGAGGCTCCGCGCGCGCCGAACGATCGACGCGCACATCCTCCTTGGCCGGGAGGTCAATGTGGTGGAGATGACCCGCGACGAGGTTGCCCGCCGGATCGAATCCGGAAGTTCGTTCATCCCCAACGTCTTTCGCGGGCCGAAGCTGTGGCTGGTAGGTAGCGAGACGGATGTTCAGATGGCAATCGAGAGCGCGCAGTGAGCATACCACCGCGCATCCAGCAGCTCCTGGAAGGACGCCACCTGCAGGAGGCGGAGACCGCGGACGCGCACGTCGCCGCGCTCTGGCAAAAAGCGCTGGCTTCTGCGCGTGATGCGCGAAACAGCACGACCTCTCCCGACAACCGGTACGTGCTGGGATACCAGGCTCTGCTGCAGATGGGCACCGCCGTGCTCGCGTGCGCCGGGTTCCGTACGCGCGGCGCGCAAGGGCACCACGCCACGACGTTCTACGCCGTGGCAGCGCTCGGGATCGAGGTTTGGAGGACCTCGACATCAGCACGAACCGGATCCGTGAGATGAAGAAGGTGTCAGCCTACGAGCCAGGATCGCCGACGCCCGGACAAATCGCCACTCTTTTGGAGTTGACGGACGCCGTCATGCCGGCCGCGCAACGCTGGCTCGCGGAGCAGAGGCCTCACGCGCGATTCCCGGCGTACGAACCCTGATGGGATGCGCCCTCACTCCAGTTCCCCGCGCTCGCGCATGCGGGCGGCGATGCGGGCTTCGAAGCCGCGGTCGCTGGGGTCGTAGAAGCGCGCGTCCTTGATGGCGTCGGGGAGCGTCTGCATCTCCGTGTAGCCGCCCTCGTAATCATGCGCGTACTTGTACCCCTCGCCGAAGCCCCACTCCTTCATCAGCGACGTCGTCGGGTTGCGCAGGTGCAGCGGCACGGGCAGGTCCGGGTGCTCGCGCGCCGCCCGCGACGCCTCGCCGCCGGCCATGTAGGCGCGGTTCGACTTGGGCGCGTTGGCCACGTACAGGATCGCGTTGTACAGCGGCAGCAGCCCCTCCGGCATCCCCAGCCGCTCGAACGCCAGCATGGCGTTGATGCTCACGATCCCCGCCTGCGGATCGGCCAGCCCCACGTCCTCGTACGCGGCGGCGATCAGGCGGCGGAAGACCGTCTTGGGGTCCTCGCCGGAGTTGATCATCCGCATCGCCCAGTACAGGGCACCGTTGCCGCTGCTGGCGCGCAGCGACTTGTGGAACGCGGACAGCAGCTCGTACATCAGCGAGGTGTCGTACCGCGCCGTGGGCTGCTGCAGCGCCTCGCGCGCCTCGCGCGCCGTGATGCGCCCGCCCCGGCCCACCAGCCGCGCCGCGATTTCCACCCCCGTCAGCGCCTGCCGCGCGTCGCCGCCCACGTTGCGGACCAGCACGTCCTCCGCCTCCGAATCAATCGACAGGCCGTGGGCGCCCAGCCCGCGCTCCTCATCCTCCAGCGCGCGGGTGATAAGGCTGCGCAAATCGTCCTCCGTCAGCGTCTCCAGGACAAGCACGGTGGAGCGGGAAAGGACGGCGGGGTTGATCTCGAACCCGGGATGCTCCGTCGTGGCGCCGACGAGCGTCATCAGCCCCGATTCGATCCACGGAAGGAGGAAGTCCTGCTGCCCCTTGTTGAGGCGATGGATCTCGTCGATGAACAGCAGCGTGCGCCGTCCGCCCCTGCGCCGCGCCTCGGCCTCCTTGACCACCTCCCGCAGCCGCGGCACGCCCTCGCTCACCGCGTTGAACGGGACGAACGAGGCGCCGCTGTCCGTGGCGATCACCCGCGCCAGCGTGGTCTTTCCGCTCCCCGGCGGGCCGTGGAGGATCAGGTTGGGCAGATGGCCGGCGGCGAGCAGCTTCCGCAGTGTCCCGTCCGGACCCGCGAGGTGCTGCTGGCCGACGATCTCGTCCAGCGTGCGCGGGCGCATCCGCTCCGCCAGTGGCGCGGACGGATCGGGCGCGGGGGAGGCATCGTCGTTCGGGCCGGGCGCGGGGGGCCCGGCGTCGCCGAAGAGGGAAAGGTCGCTCACGGCTCCACGTATCCGCGGACCAGGAGGTACGTCGCGTAGAACAGCCCCGCGCCCAGGAACACGGCGGTGGCCGTGGCCCAGTCGCGCTTCTTCTGCACCTCGGGAACCAGGTTGCTCGCGCCGACGTACAGCGTGACGCCCGCGCTCAGCGCCAGGCCGGTGGTGGAGAGGATGCGCACGTATTCCGTCAGCACCACGCCCGCCACCGTGGAGACGCCCAGCAGCGCCACGGCGCCGATCGCCCGCTTGGGGCTGTTGCCGCTGGCGAGCATGATGGACGCCACGGTGACGCCCTCCGGCACCTTGTGCAGCAGGATGGCGATGAAGACGAGCAGCCCCAGCCAGTTGCCCACGTGAAAGCCGCTGGCGATGGCCACGCCGTCGAAAAAGGTGTGCAGCAGCAGCCCGAAGAGCGCGCTGATGCCCACCCACCGGCTCACCATGTGCTCCTGGTGGGTCTCCTCGCCAAAGTGGAAGTGGGCGACGAGCACGTGCTGCGTCAGGTGCACCAGCAGGTAACCGATCAGGACGGCGACGGCGGCGGATTCACCGCCCTCCATGGCGTGCGGGATCATCCCCACCAGCGCCGTGGCGATCATGAACCCCGCGCCGAACGCGATCAGCAGCCGCTGCGTCGCCCGCCCCGTGGCCGAGGCGGCGGTGATGACGAACCCGCCGAGGAGGTTTGCGGCGGCCGCCGCCAGGGCATACCACAGGGCCGTGCTCAAGACGATCTGCGCTTACGGGAGTTGGACAGGGTGAAGCGCGGCAAAGTAGCGAACGGGTACGAAGGTACGAAAGGTACGAAGGTGCGTTCGGCGTTTCCGCACCTTCGCACCTAGGCACGCTCACCCCTCCAGCACCACGAAGGCCGCCGCGGAGTCGTCCGTGTGGGTGAGGGAGAGGTGGATGCGGGTTACGCCCTGCTCGGCGGCGGCTTCCGCGGCGCGGCCGGTCAGGCGCAGCGACGGGGCGCCGGTGGGGGCGGAGATCACCTCCACCTCCGTCCACCGCCCGCCGAGACCCCAGCCGGTGCCGAGCGCCTTGAAGAACGCCTCCTTGGCCGCGAAGCGCCCCGCGAACGACTCCGTGGCGGACCTGGAGGCGCGGCACCGCTCCGCCTCGGCCGCGGTGAAGAAGCGCGCGACGGCCGCCTCGCCGCGCCGCTCCATCAGTTCCGCGACGCGGGCGATGCTCACCAGGTCCACGCCGATGCCGCGGATCACCGGCACCGCCTTGCGCGGGGCGCCATCGGCGCGCAACGTGAGCGGCGTCCACGCAAGGCGGCACGCCATTCGCAACCGGCCGCGCGCGGATCATCCACCGGAACCGCAATCGGAGGCAGGGAAGACGTGGCGCGGAAGCCCTGGAGGGCCAGAGTTCGCATGTGGACCGTTGTCGCGGGCGGCGCCGTCGCCGGCATTCTGTTCGGCTGGTTCCTGGTGGAGATGCTGATTCTGCGGTGAACCGCAGGGAAGAGGAAACAGGGAATAGAGCCCGTCCAGCAAACGGTGTGTCTCGGACGGCAGGGTGGTTCGCCAGAGCGGCTGTCTCATGTCCGCAGGCTGGAATCGCCCTTTACCCTTCTCTCAAAGTGCCTTTTCAGGGGCTGGGAAACACGTCTCC
>DATABT010000028.1:0-2267 GCA_036259455.1 Longimicrobium sp.
GGAGACGTGTTTCCCAGCCCCTGAAAAGGCACTTTGAGAGAAGGGTAAAGGGCGATTCCAGCCTGCGGACATGAGACAGCCGCTCTGGCGAACCACCCTGCCGTCCGAGACACACCGTTTGCTGGACGGGCTCTATTCCCTATTCCCTATTCCCTATTCCCTATTCCCTATTCCCTGTCCCCTCGACTCTGCCGACTGCACCGCCCGCGCCTTCACCCCCGGCGCGTACCGCGGCACCCGCGGCCGCAGCACGTTCGCCCGCACGATGTGCCAGATGGCCGCCACGCCGTCGCGCCACCCGATCTTCTTTCCCTCCGCGTACGTGCGGCCCGCGTAGCTGATGGGCACCTCGTAGATGCGCGCCCTCGCCTGCGCCAGCCGGGCCGTGAGCTCCGGCTCGATGCCGAAGCGGTCCGTGCGCAGCGGCAGGCTCTTCAGCAGGTCCGCGCGCACCATCTTGTAGCACGTCTCCATGTCGGTCAGGTTCAGGTCCGTGAACATGTTCGACAGGAGCGTCAGCATTCCGTTCCCCACCCGGTGCCAGAAGTACAGCACCCGGTGCGGCCCCCCCATGAAGCGGCTGCCGAAGACCGCGTCCGCTCGCCCGTCGGCGATGGGCTCCAGCAGGCGGGTCAGCTCGAACGGGTCGTACTCCAGGTCCGCGTCCTGGATCACGATCACGTCGCCCGTGGCCGCGGCGATCCCCGTGCGCACCGCCGCGCCCTTGCCCCGGTTGCGCGGGTGCGCCAGCAGGTGGTGGATGACGCCCTCCGCTTCCAGCGCGCGCAGCTGCCGCAGCGTGCCGTCGCGGCTGCCGTCGTCCACGCAGATGATCTCCACGTCCAGCGGCACCGCGCGCACGCGGCGCACGCTGTCGGCCACCGTCTCTTCCTCGTTGTAGACCGGCATCACCACCGACAGGCGGATGCCGGCCCCGGAGTCGTGCATCGTCATCCCAGGTCGTTCCTGCGGGCGACCGCGATCAGGCTCTGCCCCACGGGCGGCGTCCACACCCGCTCCAGGGCCTGCACCCAGGGAATCACCCACCGGTCGTAGATCCGCGCATCCCGCGCGCTCACCGTCCGCTTTTTGAGGACCTTTCCGCTCAGCCACCAGGCCGCCACGCCGGGAAGGTTGGTGTACTGCACCCGCAGCGGCTCCAGCCCCGCCCCCCGCAGCCGCTGCGCCAGCACCGGCCGGGTGTAGCGGCGAAAGTGCTCGAACGCCTCGTCCAGCGAGCCGAAGATGGCCGGCACCGCGGGGACGAAGAGGAGCAGGTGCCCGCCGGGGGCCAGGATGCGGTGCGCCGCGCGGGCGAACGCGGCGTCGTCGCGCACGTGCTCCATCACGTTTACCGCCACGATGGAATCCGCCGATCCTGCCTCGCCCGCGTCCTCTAGGTACCCCCGCCGGGTGCGGACGTGCGGCCGGTCCGCGAAGCGCGCCTGCAGGTGGGGATAGTTGTTTTCCGCCGGCTCCACCAGCGTGAGGTCGATCCCCGGCGCCGCCTGCAGCAGGTGCTCCGCGAAGGTGCCGATCCCCGCGCCCACCTCGATCACCCGTCGGCCCAGGTACGGGCGGAAGCGGCGGACGATCCACCGGTAGTAGTTGCGCGCGCCGGCCAGCGCGTCCAGCTCCTCGCCGGAGTAGGTGAACGCCGCCGCCTCTGGATCTGCCGACAAGGGTCCGGGCCGTGGATCGGGTGGGATGGGGATCGCCGGGCGGGCTCCGCCGCGCGCGAAGGGATACATCGTCCGCGCCCCGTTCGCCAGTGCCGCGGTGACGACCCCCCGGATCGCCCGCCCGTAACCAGACGTTTCCCGACAGGCGCCCGGAACCCTTGCTTGACACGCGCGGGGCCGTACGCCAGATTCCGCCGCGCATCTCCCGCTCTACGTTGCACTTGCCCCTGCACGCACCTGGAGGACTGGTGGCGCAAGCCGCTGTGCTCATGCTCGAAGATGGCCGCGCGTTCCGCGGCGAGGCGTACGGCGCCCGCGGCACCGCGTTCGGCGAGGTGGTCTTCAACACGTCCATGACCGGGTACCAGGAGGTCCTCACCGACCCCTCGTACAGCGGTCAGATCGTGACGATGACGTATCCGCTCATCGGCAACTACGGCGTCAACGCGCAGGACGAGGAAAGCGCGGGTCCGCAGGTGGCCGGCTTCGTTCTGCACGAGGCGCCCCCCGTCTACAGCAACTGGCGCGCGGCCGAGTCGCTGGACGCGTACCTGCAGCGGCACGGCGTGGTGGCCATCACCGGCG
>DATABT010000029.1:0-6750 GCA_036259455.1 Longimicrobium sp.
AGAAGCCCCGTCTTTGCTCGTTCCTCGCAAAACGGGGCTTCACCTGCGCGCATCCGGCCAGGACATGTGGCCGGAGCGCGCCGCGAGCGGTTTCGATCTCTACACCCCCTCTCGCGCTGTTTGCGGGAGGGGGTGGCGCGCTCTCAGCCTCCGCCGGTGGATAGCCCCTGCACCGGCATCCGCGTATCCGTATCTTCCCCAACGCTTTACATCGATCTTCCGATCCCCTGAAGGCTTCTCGAAAGAAAACCCTTGCACCTCACGTAACGTGAGGGATTAGCATTGTCGCCGTGGCCACGAAGCGTTGTTCGAAAAAGGAGTGAAGATGCGGACCTGGAAGGTGGGCGAGCTGGCGAAGCAGACGGGGCTGACGGTGCGTACGCTGCACCACTACGACCAGATCCGGCTCCTTTCGCCGTCGCATCGCACGGCGGCCGGGCACCGGCTGTACGTGGAGGAGGAC
This sequence comes from Longimicrobium sp., assembly GCA_036259455.1. Taxonomy (GTDB): domain Bacteria; phylum Gemmatimonadota; class Gemmatimonadetes; order Longimicrobiales; family Longimicrobiaceae; genus Longimicrobium. Next base: position 464 of record DATABT010000029.1, read on the forward strand.
GTGGCGCGGCTGCAGCAGATCGCGTCGCTCAGAAACCTGGGGTTTCCGCTGGAGGAGATCCGTGACCTGCTGAACGAGAAGCGGATGTCGGCCCTCCAGGTGGTGCAGCTTCACGCCGACCGCCTGCGCGAGCAGGTGCGCACGCAGCAGCGGCTGGTGGAGCGGCTGGACGCGCTCGCCGAAGGGCTGCGCATGGCGGAAACGGTTTCCGCCGACGAACTCATCCAGACCATCGAGGAGATTACGATGTTCGAGAAATACTACACGCCCGAGCAGATGGACTACTTGGCGCGCCGCCGCGAGCAGGTGGGCGAGGACCGCATCCGGGAGGTGGAGCAGGAATGGCCGCGCCTGATGGACGAGGTGCGCGCCGAAATGGACCGCGGCACCGACCCGTGCGACCCGCGCGTGCAGGAGATGGCGCGCCGCTGGAAGGGGCTCATCGAGGAGTTCACCGGAGGCAACGAAGGCATCCGGCAGAGCCTGGGCAACCTGTACCAGAACGAAAGTACGGTACACGGCATGGACGTGGCCGGCATGCGTCCGCTGATGGAGTACGTGGGCCGCGCCTGGGCCTGCCCCCAGCAGTCGTGATCCGGCCGCTCGACAACAGCCGCCCGCGCGACGATCGGCCGCGCGGGCGGCTCTTTTCATGGGGCGCTCTCGCAGCCGGCGCCGCCGGTGTCGAGGCGATGCGGGTCGGGGGCCGGTGACGCGCGAGGTTTACGAGCCCGGAGGAGGGGCCGCCGCGAGCCTTGCCCCGTTCTCCCGCATCCGGCAGGATACGGTGTGCCCCAACACGCCCCGGAGTGGATGCGACAGGGAGAGGATGACCGACACGCTCGTTGACGCGCGGCCGCTGGCGCCCGCGATGGAGCCGGCGGTGCCGCCGGGCGGCAAGCCGGAGCGGCTGCTGTCGCTGGACGTGTTGCGCGGGCTGACCGTCGCGGCCATGCTCCTGGTGAACAACCCGGGCACCTGGAGCGCCGTCTACGATCCGCTGGAGCACGCCGCGTGGCACGGCTGGACGCCCACGGACCTCATCTTCCCGTTCTTTCTCTTCATCGTGGGCGTGTCGATGGCCTTCTCCATCCTCCCGCGCCTGGAGCGGGGGGATGCGCGGGGCCGGCTGTTCGCGCGTGCGGCGAAGCGGGGAGCGATCCTCATCGGGCTGGGACTGCTGCTGGCCGCGTTTCCGTACTACAACCTGGACCTGTCGCACCTGCGCCTCCCCGGCGTGCTGCAGCGCATCGGGCTGGCGTTCACGCTGGCGGCGGCGGTGGTGCTGTTCACCGGGCGGCGCGCGCAGGCGGCGGTGACGGCGGCGCTGGTGCTGGGCTACTGGGCCGCGATGATGCTGGTCCCCGTACCCGGCGGGCGCGCGGGCGACCTGAGCAGGGACGGCAGCCTGGCCGCGTACGTGGACCGCGCCGTGCTGGGGACGAACCACCTGTGGGCGTCGGCGAAGACGTGGGACCCGGAGGGGCTGCTGAGCACGCTCCCCGCCGTGGCGACGGTGCTGCTGGGCGTGTTCGCGGGGCGGTGGATGCGCTCGGAGCGCTCCGCGTCGGACCGGCTCGTCGGCCTGTTCCTGGCGGCGAACGCGGCGCTGGCCGTCGGGCTGGCGTGGGACGCGGCGTTCCCCATCAACAAGAACCTGTGGACCAGCTCGTACGTGATGTTCACGGCCGGGATGGCGCTGCACACCCTGGCGGTGGTCTACTGGCTGGTGGACGTGCGCGGCCGGCGGCGGTGGGCCATGCCGTTCGCCTGGTTCGGGATGAACGCCATCTTCGCGTTCTTCTTCTCCGGCGTGATGGCGCGGCTGCTGAACCTGATCAACGTCGACGGGCGGCCGCTCAAGGCGGTGATCTTCGACGGCGCATTCGGTTCCTGGCTCCCCGCGCACGATGCATCGCTGGCGTTCGCCCTCTGCTTCGTGGCGCTGTGGACGGGCGTCGTGTGGGCGCTGCACCGCCGCGGATGGTACTGGAAGGTGTGATGGCGTCCGGCGCCCGGCGAACCGCGGGCTGAAGCCCGCGGCCATGAATGCCACAAGCCCCGTCTCGGCTCGCTGCGCTCGCCGAACGGGGTTCAACTGCTCCTGGTCGCACGTTCCACCCGCCGGCGACCTTCCAGAGTTACCGCGGGCTGATCATCGGCACGGTCCACACGCGGGTGAGCAGGCCGATCACCAGCAGCACCAGCGCGACCACGGCAAAGATCATCGCGGCGTACATGCAGCCGGTAAAGCCGCATCCGCCGGGGCGCCTGTAGTACTCCGGCGGGATGGGCTTCATTCCCGGCGACAGGTTGGTCCACTCGCCGCCCTCCCCCGTCCGCTCCATCCGTTCCGGCTCCTCCATCTATCCGCCGATCTCCTGGATCTCGTCGTTCTCCACGATCCGCGCGCCGCGCGGCCGCTCCTTCGCCAGCCGCACCATCGCGCGGGCGACGGCCTCCGCCTGGACGGCGCGGTAGCGGCGCAGCGGGCCGGCCATCAGCACCCCCAGCGCGGGCGCGATCCGCTGCGCCAGCGCCTCCGCCGGGCGCCGCTCGGGGCGCGGGCCCAGGATGAGCGACGGGCGCAGGATGACCACGCCCTCGAACGGCTGCGCGCGCACCCCCGACTCCGCGTCGCCCTTCACGCGGTTGTAGAAGAAGCGCGATCCGGAGTCGGCGCCGGCGGCGGTGACGAGAAGATAGCGCCGCGCACCGGCCGCCGCAGCCAGGCGGGCCGAATCCACCACGTAGTCGTGGTCCACCCGGCGAAACGCCTCCCGCGAGCCGGCGGCGCGAATGGTGGTCCCCAGGCAGCAGAAGACGTCGTCCACGGCGAAGAGGGCGGCGTGCTCGTCCAGCCGGCCCAGGTCGGCCAGCTGCTGCACGAGCTTGGGATGCGAGCGGTCCACCGGGCGGCGGCCAAGCACGACGACCCGGCCGTACGCCGGGTCGTCGAGCAGCAGGTCCAGCACGTGGCCGCCCACCAGGCCCGTGGCGCCCAGCAGCAGGGCGCTGGCGGAGCCGGCGGACGGCGTGACGGAATCCGTCAACCGGGCCTCAGCTGGTGGAGGGGGCGCTCAGCTGCGGGCGCGCCTCGTTGGGCTTCTTGTCGGCCTCCATCCCCGGCGTGACCTTGTTGGCCAGCGCGTCGGTAAAGATCTGCCGGAACTCGTTCAGCTGGCGGTTGGCCGTAGTGTCGGCGGGGTCGGAGAGGCCCGTGAGCCCCAGCAGGCCGATGCCGCCGGCGACCGACACCGCGCCCCACATGTGGTCCGTCACGTTGGGGCGGGCACGGTGCAGCACCTCCAGGTTGCGGGCGACGGCGCCGGCCGCGTTCATCTGCTCGCGTGCCTGCTTCTCCGCCTCGTCGGCGTTCGCGAGCATCTCGTTGATGGCCGCGTCGTCGAAGCCGGGCTGGCCGCGGTACTGCTCCGCCTGCTGGCGCATGGACGCGGCGGCGCTGACGCTGGCCTCGTACATGGGGCGCATCATCAGGTACCCGGACACCTCGCCCATCCGTTCGCGCACCCACTCCATCTCCGCGGGGTTGTACCCCTGCGAACGGGCCGCGCGGGTGTAGCTGCCGCCCACCAGGTCGCCGAAGCCCGCCATCCACTGCACGGCGTCCATCCCGTTGCGCAGGCCGCTGACCACGCCGCCCTTGTCCTTTTCGGCGCGCGCGGCCATTCGCGCCGCCTGCTCGTGGTACTTCTTGCTCTCCGTGCGGATGAGGTCAAACTGCAGCAGGGACGTGCGCAGGAACGCGTTCACCTGCTCCGGCGTGAGCACGCTGTCGGCCGGGGCGGTGAAGCTGGCCAGCTCGCGCTCGGTGGCGACGGCGGACGACGACTGGTCCACCTCGCCCACCCTGGCCTCGCTGGTGTCGTTCGCGCGCTGCTCCACGCCGTCGCCGCCGCACGCGGCCAGGAGCAGCAGGGCCGCCGCGCAGGCGCGGCGAACGGAGCGGGTGCCGGAAATGGAAGACTGCATGTCGCGACCTCGCTGCGGAATGCACGGGGACGAGAGGCCGGCGCCGGACGGGCGCCGTGGGAAGGGACGTCCGCCTTCCGTGACGGAGGACGGGAACGCATAGGGTGCACGCTTGCCAGGGCGATGTCAAGTGTTTCGGTCGATGATGACAATCGCTTGGCGGGCATCGTTTTGCGCCCCGGCCGGCGCGTGGATACGAGCGATGCGCCGGATGGGTTTCGTGGCGACGGAAGAGACTACGGTGCGTGGTGAATGGATCCCGCGGATGCCCCCTCCCGCTCGACGCGCTTCCGACCTCCCCCAATTCTGGGGGAAGTTGACCTTCGGTCGCGCGGCGCGAGGTGCGTCGCACCTCCCCCCCCGCGCAGTTTGCAGGGCGAGGGAGGGGGCGGCCGGCGGCACGCACCAGACCATCCACCGCGCACCGAAGCCTCGCCTCGCATCACCCCCTCCCCCGATCCCAGGGTTGGGGAGGGGTCGACTGCCGTTGCGAGGAACGGGCAAAAGGCCCGTTGGGGGGAGAGGGCCCGCGCGTCCGCCCGTCAGTGCGCCAGCGGCAGCCGCACGGTGAAAGTGCTCCCCTCGCCGGAGGCGCTGGAGACGGCGATGTCGCCGCCCAGCAGCCCCGCCAGCCGCCGCGCGACGCTGAGGCCCAGGCCGCTGCCGCCGGCACGGCGGATGAGGGGGTGCTCGGCCTGCCAGAACGGGTCCCAGATCCTTTCGATGTGCGCCTCGTCAATGCCGATCCCCGTGTCCGTCACCGCCACCGCCACCCAGTCCGGCTCGCGCTCCACCGAGACGCGGATACGCCCCGTCTCCGTGAACTTCACGGCGTTCGAGAGCACGGCGCGCAGCAGCTCGCGGCAGCGGTGCGGGTCCGTCTCGGCCGTGGTGCCGTCATCCTTCAACACCTCCAGCTCCACGCCGCGGCGGCCCAGCGTGCCCGCGAATTCGCGCGCCACCTCTTCCGCCACCGCGCACAGATCCACGTGCTCCAGCTGAATGCCGCTCTCTCCCGAGTCCAGGCGCGCATAGCCCAGCACGTCCTCCACCATTCGCTGCAGCTGCCCAACGTTGCCGTAGATGCGGTCCAGGTGCCTGCGCTGCACGTCGGTGAGCGCGCCCGCCTCGCCCTCCAGCAGCATCTCCGAGAAGTTGACGATGGCGTTCAACGGCGTGCGCAGCTCGTGGCTGACGACGGAGAGAAAGTCCGTCTTGGCACGGTTGGCCGCCTCGGCCTCGGCACGGGCGATGCGCTCGCGCAGCAGCAGCGAGTCGCGCTCCGCCGCGGCGCGCAGCCGCTCGGTGATGTCCTCGCCGATGCAGTACACGCCCAGGACGCCGCCCTGCACCACGATGGGCACCAGCGTCACCCGCACGTTCACGCGCCGCCCGCCGCGGTGCACCAGCGCCGTCTCGCCGCCGCCGGGCTCTCCCCCCGCCGCGCGGGAAAAGAGGGCGCGCATCCGCTCGCGGTCGTCCGCGGCCACCAGGGACCAGAAGGTGGCGGAGCGCAGGTCGTCGGCGTCGTAGCCGGTCAGCGACTCGGCGGCCGGGTTGGCGGTGCGCAGGGTGCCGTCCAGGTCGAACGAAAAGACGGCGTCGGGGTTGTTGTCGAAGAGCGAGCGGTAGCGCTGGCGGCTTTCCTCGTACCGCTCCGCCACCTCCTTGCGCTCCGTGAGGTCGCGGGTTATCTGCCCCAGGCCGATGAGCTTTCCCGACTCGTCGTGGATGGCGGTGATGACCACGCTGCACCACAGCCTCGAGCCGTCCCTGCGCACGCGCCAGGCGACGGTCTCACAGCGGCCGTCGCGGATGGCGGTGTGCAGATCGCGAGACGGGGTGTCGGTCTCCGCGTCTTCGGCGGGGTAGAGGATGGCCAGCGGCTGGCCCAGCACCTCGTCGTCGTGGTAGCCGAACATCCGCCCCGCGCCCTCCGTCCAGGTGGCGACCCGGCCGTCGGGGCTGAGGAGGATGATGGCGTAGTCGGTGACGTTTTCCACCAGCAGGCGGTACAGCTCGTCCCTGCCGGGGAGCGCCTGCGCGCGGGCTCGGGTGCGGTGCGGCATGCGGTGCGGGGTTGTGGCGAATGCAGGGCAAGGGCGGGGCGCATGCAAATTGTCCGCCGGGCACGGGCGCACGGATATGGTCGGGAGTTCGCGGCGGATGGGCAAGGGGCGGGGTGATGGGGTGAGCGGGTGACGGGACCCTCCCCCGGCGGCGCCTGAGGGCGCACCCGACCCCTCTCTCGCACACTCGTGGGGCGTGTGCGGGCGCAGGACGTTGAGTGCGGG
>DATABT010000030.1:0-4686 GCA_036259455.1 Longimicrobium sp.
TGCGTGAGTGCGTGAGTGCGTGAGTGCGTGAGTGCGTGAGTGCGTGAGTGCGGAAGCGTAGAGCCTGCCCGTCCCACACGCGAAACCGTCATTCCGAGGGAGCGCCGCGCAACTCTGCCTTCACCGGCCGGGCCGCCGCCCATCCCTTCCCCCGTACCGCCGTACCCTCGTACCTTCGTACCATGACCTTCCGATCCCCGACAGAGAGGCGGTTGATGCGGTCGATGCGATGGGCTGCGCTGGCACTGCTGCTGGCGGCGTGCGGCGGCGGCGGCGATGCGCCGGGCGCGGCGAGGGACGCGCGCGGCGGGGATTCCGCCGCCGCCGTGGCACAGAGCCGGGAGGACAGCGTGGCCCGCTGGCGCGCGCGGTTCGGCAACCGCGTGCCGCGCCCGGACTCGCTACGCGCGCTGTACGTCAACGGCTGGGCGGCGGGCTCCCGCTCGCGCATGCGCGACCTCATCCGCATTGCCGACGAGACGGAGATCAACGCCTTCGTCATCGACATCAAGGAAAGCGACACCTACCTGACGCACGACTCCACCGGCATCGCGCTGGCGAAGGAGATCGGCGCGGACACGGTGCCCCGGTCTAAGTGGCTGCCGGAGCTGGTGGATACGCTGCAGGCGCACGGCATCTATCCCATCGCCCGCATCGTCGTCTTCAAGGACCGCATGCTGGCGGAAAAGAAGCCGGAGCTGGCCATCCGCCACACCAACGGCAGCGTCTGGCTGGACCAGAAGGGCAAGCCGTGGGTGAACCCGTACGACCGCCGCGTCTGGGACTACAACGTCGCCATCGCCAGGGAAGCCCTGGACATGGGCTTCAGCGAGATCCAGTGGGACTACGTGCGCTTTCCCGACGTCACCGAGGCGCGGCGGCGGACGATGGCGTTCCCCGGCAGCAACGGCGTTCCGCGCGACGACAACATCGCCGCCTTCATCCGCTACTCCAGGGAGCAGCTGGCGGAGTACCAGGTGCCCGTCACGGCGGACGTGTTCGGGCTGGTGACGCACCTGGAAGGCGACGTGGGGATCGGGCAGAACTGGGAGAAGGTCATCACCACCGCCGACGCCGTGCTGCCGATGGTGTACCCGTCGCACTACTTTGGCGGGGTGTACGGATTCAGCGCGCCCAACGCGCACCCGTACGAGATGGTGCGCATCAGCATGCAGGACGCCGTGGAGCGCACGCGGGCCGTGCAGCGGCGCGGGCAGAAGACGGGCGAGATCATCCCCTGGCTGCAGGCGTTCACGGCCGATTACCTGCGCGACGGCATCACCTACGGCGCCAGCCACGTGCGCCAGCAGATCGCCGCCACGTACGACGCCGGCCTCAAGAGCTGGGTGCTGTGGAATCCGGGATCGAAGTACGACGTCTACGTCCCCGCGCTGCGCCCGGCGGACGGCTCCCCCTCGCCGCTGGAGCGGGGCGGATGGAAGCCGGTGCGGTGGGAGATCCCGCGCCGCCGCCTGAGCATCGTCGTGCGGCGGATGGACCAGGCCGCCAGCGCCGCCGCCGACTCCGCCCGGCGCGCATCGCCCGATTCGACGGCCGCGCGCTGAGGCGCGGGGCGCCTCCCCGCTCCGTTCCTGGCGGAGAGGCGGAGACGACGGGCGCGGCCCACACGAACGACGTCATCCTGAGTCATTCGGCGCTACGTGCACCCTATGGGATGAAAGTCGCTCGCGCCGCCGCTGTCATTTCGAAGGAGGCGCCCCCGTGATCGCTGCCGGTGCACGGACCTGTGGCGCCGACTGAGAAATCTACTCGCCCGGGCAGGTGCCACGCCCGTTCGACGGCCCTCGCCCGAATTCCTTTCTATTCAGGGAGCGCCCCGCGCGGAACGTGTAGCGGCACCATCGCCTGCGGCGCGACCGAAGGACCTTTCCTTCAGACCGAGGGGCCGGCTGCATGGCGTGAAACCGGCCCCCTCGGCGGTGCCGGAAAGGTCCTTTGGCCGGCGGCAGGGTGCACCTTGTGAGTAGGTTTGCCGCGGCGCCCCCGATGAATCGCAAGACACTCCGGGCAAGCCCGGCGCGAGGTAAAGGGTCACCCGCACAGGTGAGTCGATTCTCCGTCGGCGCCCCAGGTTCCTGCGCAGGCAGCGATCACGCGGGCGCCTCCTTCGAAATGACGGCCATTTGCCCGCGCCCCGGAACGCCGAAGGTGCGGAGGCGCGACCCATCGCACCCCCGCACCTTCGTACCGCCCTGCCGCGAGCTTACTTGTCGTCGCCCTCGGTGGGCGTGACGTTCACCTCGGGGGTGACCACCGTCTGCGTGTCGGTGCTCACCTCCACGTTGGCGGGGTCCACGTCCACGTTGGGCATCTCCCCGCCCTGCACGTCCACGTCCGGCATGTTGCCCTCGTCCTCCACCTCGGCGGTGCAGGCCACGGCACCCAGCGTAAGGCCCAGCGCGGCCACCGTCATCACTCGCTTGAACATCTCGGTATCCTCGATCTCGTGTGAGTCCGGCCTTTCCCCGCGCGCCCCTTGAGCAACGTGCGTGCCCAGGCCGCCGAACGCCGTGCTTGCCCGCCCACGGCGCCGCGCGTACGTTGCGGCTCCAAGGACCGGCGTCCGCGGGCGCCCCACGAGCGAGCGTTGTTCCCCCCATGGCCCAGCCCACCCCCGTTCCCGTTCCGCTGGAGCAGACGCGCGAGCACGTCATCCAGCAGCTCAGCGCGCACTTTGCCCACGACAACCTGTCGATCGAGGCGCTGGAGGAGCGGCTGGACCGCGCCCACCGCGCCGCCTCGCTCCAGGAGCTGCGCACACTGGTCTCCGATCTTCCGGTCATCGCCGCGGACGCCACCCCCGCGCCGGGCCCCAGGACGTTCGTGGGCCCCGATACCGGCGCGCACGTGAGCGAGCGGCAGATCATCATCGGCATCATGGGCGGCGCCGAAAAGGTGGGGGTGTGGACGCCGGCGAAGCAGATCTACGTCGTCGCGATGATGGGCGGCGCGCACCTGGACTTCCGCGAGGCGCGCTTCGGCCCCGGCGTCACGGAGGTGATCGTCTTCGCGGTGATGGGCGGCGCGGAGATCGTCGCCCCGCCCGGCGTGCACGTGGACCTGAACGGCTTTGCGTTCATGGGCGGCTTCGGCCAGACCGGCTCCGCGCCGCTGCCCACCGACCCCAACGCGCCCGTGCTGCGCATTGGCGGGTTCGCGATGATGGGCGGGGTGGAGGTGAACATCCGCTACCCGGGCGAAAAGCCCCGCGACGCCAAGGAGCGCGAAAAGCTGGAGCGCAAGGAGCGCAAGCGCCTCTCCGGCGGCTGACGCGCATCCATCCAACCTTTCCCGCCGGGGCCGCACGTCCCCATGCCCCGGCCACGTTCCTCCCCCCGTTCTCCCCGAGCCATGTACCCAGAGGACATCGGGAGCCTCATCTCATCCATCGGCCTGCTCACGCAGACGGGCGGCGCCCTGCTGCTGGTGGGCCTGTTCACCGCCCTGCTGCGCGCGCACCCCCGCCCCCGCCCGTACTTCCGCGAGTGGACGCGCGCGTGGATCTGGCTGCTGGCGGCGCTGCTGGGGGTGGTGGTGCAGTACGTTCCCGGCCTTTCCGGCGACACGTTCGGCGTGCGGGCGGCCAACCTGCTGTACCAGACGGGCAAGCTCCTCTTCGTCGTCCACCTGCTGTGCGGCACGCTGAACTACGTGATGGGCGTGCGCCCGCGCGACTTTCTGCGGCGCGCCGTTCCCATTGCCGTGGGCTACGGCATGCTGACGGTGTTTCTTCCCGGCGTGCTGCTGAACGGCGTGATGCTGCTGCAGGCGCCGCTCATTGCCGGGCCGTTCGTGATCTGCGCGTGGGTGCTGCTGCGCCTGCCGCACAGCCGCGGCACCCTGGGAAGCCGGGCCGCGGGCGCCGTGTTCGGGATGATCGCCACGCTGTGGATGGGGTACGCCACGGCCTTCGCCATGGGCGGGCTTCCCGCGCTGACGCCGCCCGCGGGTCCGCTGGACTTTCTTCTCCAGTACAACAGCTACTTCGACCTCCTGCTGCAGATGCTCCTGGGATACGCCATGGTGGTGCTGCTGATGGAGGACGTGAAGCGCGAGGCGGACGACGCGCGGGCGCAGCTGGCGGTGGCGCACGACCGGCTGAAGCGCGTGGCGCTGTACGACCCGCTCACCGGCGCGCTCAACCGCCGCGCGTACGAGGACGGCGGGGGGCTAGAGGCCGTGGGCGCGCGCTTCGGCACCGCGATGATGCTGGACATGGACAATCTCAAGCACGTGAACGACGCCTTTGGCCACGCCGCGGGCGACGAGCTGCTGCGGCGGCTGGTGGAGACGGTGCGCGGGTGCGTGCGGCCGCTGGACCGCGTGTATCGCTGGGGCGGCGACGAGTTCCTGGTGCTGTTTCCCGCCGCGCTCCCCGGCGACGTGGTGCCGCGCGTGCGCGCCGCCCTGCGCGAGGCCAACGAGGCGATGGCGAAGGACGGCGGCCTGCCGCTGGAGCTGCAGGTGAGCATCGGCGCCGCGGACTTCGCGGGCACGGAGGGGATCGCCGGCGCCATCCTGCGCGCCGACAAGGCCATGTACGAGGAAAAGGCCCGCAACCGCCGCATCACCGTCCCCGTGTACCGCATCGCCTGACGTCTGCTTCGAACAGGAAACAGAAGGGGCCTCACACGGAGTCAACGGAGTCAACGGAGTTTGTTCGTG
>DATABT010000031.1:0-1976 GCA_036259455.1 Longimicrobium sp.
CCGCTCCCGGGCGGGGGAGCGGCCCTGCGGCGCGCGTGGGGGAACGGCTCAGCGGCGCAGCACCACGTCGAAGGTGTAGCTGGCGGCGTTGCGGCCCACGCGCCCCTGCAGCGTCTGCCCCGGGTGCCACACCACGGGCGCCGTCGCGAAGGCACGGCCGCCGCCCACGGGCTCGGCGATCAGCGACACGTGGTACGAGCGTGCGTCCCACCGCGGCAGCCGGAACTGCGCCGTCTGCATCCGCGCCACGTGCCCCAGCCGGTAGCGCATGGCGTCGCGCACCACGTACAGTACCACGTCCTGGTGGCCGTCGTTGGTGACCTCCACGCGGCCCACGGCCGCGGACGACGGCGAGCGGCCGGACTCGTTCGTGGCGGCGGGCGCGCAGGCGCCGGCGGCGCAGAGAAGGACAACGGCAAACAGCGGCTTGCGGGTCGTGGGACGCATGGCTCCCTCCCTGCGGTCGGACCTGTGTTGGAACGCGCAGCATCCTCGTCACCCCCAGTGGCAACCCCGGGCGCGTTCCATCCTGTTGCGGCGCCACCTCTTGCGGCGCGTCGTACCAGGAGGGGGGGGCATAAGGCATGCCACAACTGGACCCACGAAACACGCGTGTACAATCTTCTCCACATCACTATGTTGCACGTGAACTTAGGTCGATTCGGCCGGATGCGGGGCGGTACGAGCGGTGATCCGGCCTGGCGCACGGCGCCGATCCATGTCACGCGACGAGACAGATCCCGTGCCCCTCCCCAAGCGACGCCCGGGCGCGCGCCACCCCCTCCCGCAAACTGCGCGGGAGGGGGGATACACCCCGGGGAGTCCGGGGAGGCATGGGAAGGTGAGGGCCGGTTCAGCGCTCCGGCATTCCCAGCGAGATGCGCAGGCCCGCGTACACGGAGCGCCCCGGGCCCGGCTCGTAGTACCGCCGGCCGAAGGCGTTGACGACCACGGAGGTGTTGTACGCGCGGTCCAGCACGTTCGTCATCCCGCCGAACGGCGACAGCGCCACCCGGCCGAACCGCGCGCCCTCCCAGCCGCCGCGCAGGTCCAGCAGCGTGTACGCGGGTGAACGGAAGCGGCCCTCCGCGTCGTCGTCCGCCACAGGCGTGCTGGATACGTGGCGCAGGTCCACCCCGGCGAACGGGCCGCGCTCCGGGCGCGCGAGCAGCGACACCTCCAGCCGGTGCGGCGCCACGCCGGGAACGGGGTTCCCCTCGCGGTCCTCGCCGTTCACCACGTACCGGCCGAAGCGCGCGTCCGTCCAGGTGTACGCCGCGCGCGCCGTCCACCCGGGGCGCGGCGTGAGGATGGCGCTCGCCTCCACGCCCCGGTGCCGCGCCTCGCCCGCGTTGCGGTAGAAGACGCGTCCCGGCGCGCCCGCCACCTCGAACGGGATCAGCGCGTCCTCGATCCGCGCGCGGTAGGCGGCCGCCTCCACCCAGAGCCACGCCGCCGGCCGCGCCTTCGCTCCCACCTCGGTGGACACCGTCCGCTGCGGCTGCAGATCCGGGTTGAAGCCGCCCGCGCCCGTCGGCCGGTTGGCCAGCTCCGTGGTCGTGGGCGTCTCGAACGCCGTCGCCAGGTTCGCGTAGAACGACACCGCCGGCGTCGCGGCGAACGACACGCCCAGCGCTGGGCTCACGCGCTGCATGGTCCGCGCGCCGCTGTCGTCCGGGTTCGTCTCCGTGATCAGCCGGTCGCGCACGGAAAAGCGGAAGCGGTCGTAGCGGATGGCCCCCAGCACCTCTACGCGTCCCCGCACGTCCACCGCCCCCTGCGCGAACGCCGACGACGACGTCACCCGCTCGCGCTGGTCCAGCGTGGTCGCGCCCCGTTCCCCCGCCTGGTTGGCGAAGTTCAGGCGACCGTCGTTCTGCCCCTCCACCTCCGCGCCCGCGAGCCACCGCAGCGCCCCCGCGTCCGCCGACCACGCCGCGCGCACTCCGCCCACGCCCCGGTCCAGGTCGATGATG
>DATABT010000032.1:0-5224 GCA_036259455.1 Longimicrobium sp.
GGAGATGTTCGTGGGCGTGGGCGCCAGCCGCGTGCGCGACCTGTTCGAGCAGGGCAAGAGCCACGCTCCCTGCATCATCTTCATCGACGAGATCGACGCGGTGGGCCGCCACCGCGGCGCCGGGCTGGGCGGCGGGCACGACGAGCGCGAGCAGACGCTCAACCAGCTGCTGGTGGAGATGGACGGCTTTGAGGGGAACGACGGGGTGATCCTCATCGCCGCCACCAACCGTCCGGACGTGCTGGACCCCGCGCTGCTGCGCCCCGGCCGCTTCGACCGGCAGATCGTGGTGGACGCGCCGGACCTGCGCGGCCGCGAGGGCATTCTCAAGGTGCACCTGAAGAAGATCCCGCTGTCGGACGACGTGAAGGTGAGCGTGCTGGCCCGCGGCACGCCGGGAATGTGCGGCGCCGACCTGGCCAACCTGGTGAACGAGGCGGCGCTGCTGGCCGCCCGCCGCGGCCGCGACAAGGTCTGGATGACGGACCTGGAAGAGGCCAAGGACAAGGTGATGCTGGGCGCCGAGCGCCGCTCCTTCGTGATGAAGGAGGAGGAGCGGCGGCTGACGGCGTACCACGAGGCCGGCCACGCCGTCTGCGCGATGACCGTCCCGGGGAACGATCCGCTGCACAAGGTGACCATCGTCCCCCGCGGGCGTGCGCTGGGGCTGGCGTTCACCCTGCCGGAGGACGACCGCGTCTCCATCACCCGCCAGCAGCTGGAAGCCAAGCTGGTGATGACGTACGGCGGCCGCGCGGCGGAGGAGCTCATCTTCGGCCGCGACCGGGTGACGACGGGCGCCAGCAGCGACATCTCGCAGGCCACCAGCCTGGCGCGGCGGTACGTGACGCAGTGGGGGCTGTCGGACGCGGTCGGCCCCGTCGCCATCGCGGAGAGCGAGCAGGAGGTGTTCCTGGGCCGCGACCTGGGGCACCGCCGCGAGGTGTCGGAAAAGACGGCGGAGCTGGTGGACTCCGAGGTCGCGCGCGTGCTGAACGAGGCGCTGCAGCGGGCCCGCGACACCCTGCGCGAGCAGGAGCAGCTGCTGCACGCCGTGGCCAACCACCTGCTGGAGCGCGAGACGCTCACCCGCGAAGAGGTGGACCTGCTTGTCGCCGGGAAGGCGCTGCCCCCCATCAAGTCGGTGGAGATCGGCCCGCCGGCGGTGGAGGAGATCCCCACCCCTGCGCCGGAGCGGGTGAAGCCGCCCACGCCGGAGCTGAAGCCGCGGCTGGCGTAAGGGTACAGAGGTACGGGGTACGTGTTCTCGGCAGTTGCGGGGCGCGAGGGTGAGCAGCGGCTTGCCTTCGCGCTTTCGTTTTCGATAGGTTCGGCCGTATGAAAACCAGTGCCCAGTTCCCGGTGACCCGTGCCCAGGGGGAGGCGACGGAGGTTGCGTCGCATCCTTACCGGGCACCCGATCCCGGGCACTTGATCCCGGGCACCGGGCACTGGGCACTCCGGCGCGGCGCGCTGCCGCTGGACCGGCCCGTCGTCATGGGCATCCTGAACGTCACGCCGGACAGCTTCAGCGACGGGGGACGGTTCTTCGATCCCGCGGACGCCATCGCGCAGGCGCGGCGGATGGCGGAGGCGGGCGCGGACCTGGTGGACGTGGGCGGCGAGTCCACCCGGCCCGGCGCGCCCGCGGTGTCGGCGGACGAGGAGGCGGCGCGGGTGGTGCCGATCGTGCGCGCCATCCGGGATGCCCTCGGCGTGCCGGTGTCGGTGGACACGCGCAAGGCGGCCGTGGCGCGCGAGGCGCTGGCGGCGGGCGCGGACGTCATCAACGACGTCTCCGGGCTGGCGGACGCGGAGATGGCATCGGCCGTTGCCCCCGGCGGCGCGGGGCTGGTGCTGATGCACATGCGCGGCACGCCGGAGACCATGCAGCGGCTGACGGACTACGGGGACCTGGTGGACGACGTGGCGGCGGAGATGGCGGAGTGCCTGGCGCGCGCGGACGCGGCGGGGATCGCGCGGGAGCGGGTGGTGCTGGACCCGGGAATCGGCTTCGCCAAGACGGCGGAGCAGAACCTGGAGCTGATCGCGTCGCTGGAGCGGCTGCAGGCGCGGCTGGGGCGGCCCGTGCTGCTGGGCGCGTCGCGCAAGTCGTTCATCGGCGCGCTGCTGGGCGGCATTCCCGCCGACGCGCGCGACGCGGGAACGGTGGGGGCGTGCGTGGCCGGGCTGGCGCGCGGCGCCCGCCTGTTCCGCGTGCACGACGTCCGCGCCGCCCGGCAGGCGCTGGACGTGGCGTGGGCGGTCCTCCGCATCCCGGCGAGGGCGCCATGAACGGCTGGGTGGAGCGCTTCGGCTTTCTGGCGCCGGACTGGAAGGACCTGCTGGAGATCCTGATCGTCGCGACCGTCATCTATCGTGTTCTGCTGGTGCTGGCGGGGACGCGGGCCATCCAGATGCTGCTGGGCCTCTTCGTCGTGGTGACGATCTACGCGGGGGCGCGGGTGCTGGACCTGTCGCTGGTGGAGTACCTGCTGGAGACGGTGTTCCAGTTCGGCGTGATCGCGGCGCTGGTCGTCTTTCAGCCCGAGTTGCGGAGCGCGCTGGCGCAGCTGGGGCAGAACCGGCTGCTGCGCTTCTTCTCGCGGCTGGAGACGACGGCGGTTGCGGAAGAGGTGGTGCAGGCGGTGGAGGAGATGTCGCGCGGCAAGATCGGCGCGATCATCGCCATCGAGCGCAAGCTGGGGCTGGGCGAGTACCTGGAGAGCGGCACGCCGCTGCAGGCCCGCGTGAGCGACGCGCTGCTGCTGAACATCTTCACCCCTTACTCCCTGCTGCACGACGGCGCGGCGGTGATCCGCGGGGACGACATCGTGGCGGCGGGCGTCATCCTTCCGCTCACCCAGCAGCCGGTGATGGACCGCTCGCTGGGCACGCGCCACCGCGCCGCGCTGGGGCTTTCGGAGGAGACGGACGCGCTGGTCGTCGTCGTTTCCGAAGAGACGGGGGCCATCACCCTGGCGCACGGCGGCCGCCTGTTCCGCAACCTGACCCCCGACGAGCTGAAGGAGATGCTGATCGAGGGCCCGCCCCCCATCGCCGCCGACAACGGCCGCGCCGCGCTGGCCGGGAACTGATCGCGCAAGGGACCGGATTTGGTCGTTGTACCAGGTCCGGCAAAAGAAATGTCACACAGAGGAACAGAGCAACAGAGGAACAGAGAAAGCACGTCAATGCTGTTCCTCTGTTGCTCTGTGTGACACCACTCGCGTGGCGGACCTGGTACCAGCGGTCAGGCCACCAGCGGCGGAGGATCACGGCGCCGTGACGGTCAGGGTGACGGCGAAGCCCAGGGCCTCCAGCTCCGCGGCGAGGTAGACGCGGCCGTTGCCACTGGCGTCGTCGATCCACACGAAGTCGACGCGCCACTCGCCCGTCTCGCGGCCGGACGGAATCGCGAAGCGGCAGGGGATCTCCGTGACGCCCGGCTGGGGCGGTGCCGGCCCGTACCGGTAGCAGGTGACCGTCTGGCCGGACGGGCTGACGAAGTTGGTCTGCACCCGCTCGGCGCCCGAGCCTTCGTCGGTGATCTCCACCTCCACCGTCACCGTGTCCGTTCCGTTCGTGCGGACGCTGCCGGGGGAGAAGGAGAAGCCGGTGAGCGCGGGCCGCGTGGTGTCGGCCGGGGGGCCGGACACGCGCAGCGCCGTGGCGTATCCCGCCGAATCCAGCTCCGCGGTCTGCACCCTTCGGAAGTTCCCCGTGGCGTCCCGGGTCTCCACCGACTCCAGGGTCCAGTCGCCGGGCTCGCCCCCGGCCGGCACGGCCAGGCGGCAGCGGAAGGTGCCCGCGGCGCGCGTGCCGGTGAACGGCGAAAAGCTCTCGCAGGTCGCCAGCCCGTTCCCCGCCGGGCTGCGGAACGCGGCGTAGGTGTACGCCACTCCCGAGCCGGCGTCCTGCATCTCCATGCTCACCGTTACCGAGTCCAGGCCGTTCGCTTCGACGCTGTCGGGCGTGAACGCCACGTCCGTGAACACGGGCGCCTCCAGGTCCGGCGTGGGGCTGCGGACGTAGATGGCCGTCGATACGCCGCCCCAGAGCGAGCCCGTTCCCCACAGGGTCCGGGAGTTCTGCGCGTGGTCCACCACGTCGAGCTGGTTCACGCGCCACACGCCGCCCTCCGCGTGGGGCGGGATGGCCGCGCGGCAGGTGAAGGTGCCGTCCGCGCGGGTGCCCGTGGCGGGCGCGAAGCTCCAGCAGGAGGTGGAGTGCTCGCCCGAGGGGCTGACGGCCCGCAGGAAGATGTATTGGGTTGCCGTTCCCCCGTCCGTCAGGCGCACGGAAAGGGTGAGGGAGTCCAGCCCGTCCGCGGTCACGCCCGCGGGAGCGATGGTGAGCTCGTGCGCGGTGGGCGGCACCACGTCGCCCGAGGCCGGGCCTACGCGCACCTGCACCAGCGACGTGCGCACCCCGTCCGTGGCGAAGACGTAGGTTTCTCCCGGCGCCACCCCGGTGACGGTGCCGTCCGCGGCGACGCGCGCCACGGTGGTGTCATCGCTGCTCCAGGTGATGGTGCCCCCGGGAGCCGGACGGCCGGCCACGTCGTAGCGGTGCGCGTGCATCGGCATCGACTCGCCCACGGCCACGCCGGGAAAGAACGGTTCCATGCGCAGCCACCCGGACTCGTTCGCCACCGCCGCCGCCACGTACACGCCGAACTGAAAGGTCGTCACCGTGGGCGGCACGCTGAAGCGCCATTCCAGCGGCGCGGTGGTGTCGCCCGGCGCGAGGATGCCGTCGTACTGAAAGTACTTCTGCCCCGACGCGGTGAAGAACGCCTCGCCCGTGGCGTTGGCCACCTCCACGGTGCCCGTCGCCGAGGCGGGGCCGGTGGCGAAGAACACGCGCACGCCGTCGGGATGAGGGCTCACGCCGTCCACCGTCCCCATTACCTGGCCCGTCAGGTTCTCCACCGTGACGTCCATGCGAAAGGTGGAGGTGCCGTCGTACGACAGGCCGGTGCTGCGCAGACGCACGTTCACGCCCTGCCCCCCCAGGACGACGGCCGACCCGCCGCCCCCGCCCGCGGGAGCGGCGCACTGCACCGTCCCCGCGCGCACGTCCGCGCGGCACTCCAGGGCGGCCACCGCCCCGGCAGCGTCCGGCGGCGGACGGAGCTCAGGTCCGGTGGGCGTGCGGTCCGTGCAGGCCGCGGCCAGGCACAGCGAAAGTGCCGCCACGGCGGCGCTCGCGACGGTACGGG
>DATABT010000033.1:0-3803 GCA_036259455.1 Longimicrobium sp.
CCCCCCCCCCCCCCGCCTGGGTACCGGGGATGGTGCGTCTGCGCGCGTTTACGGCAACGACAATCCCGGCCCACGGCTCCTCGCGGAGCGCGGGTTGCGATTGTTGTTGCGGTTGTTGCGCGTGACGATCATGTCCCGGTCACCCGATGTCGTGTGCCGGCGGTGGGCCGGCGTTCGTGCGTCTTTTTCAGGGTAATGCAGCGGAGGCGGTTCTGTCAACGCATCCGGCCGGCGAGGATGGATCGTGGGCGCCGCCATGTCCGGGAAGAGCATGTCACGGAGCGTGGGGACTCGGGATCAGGCCGCCGGGCTGGTCTGCAGGAGCTTGTTGACGCACTCCAGCAGGTAAGTCGGCTCCACCGGCTTTTCAACGAAGACGTCCGCCCCGGCGCGGCGCGCGCGGATCTGGTCGTGCTCGAACACGTGGACCGTGCAGACGATGAGGGGAATGTGCCCCGTGGACGAGTCGTCGCTCAGCTCGTCCAGCACGCCGAAGCCCAGCCCGTCGGGAAGGCCGATGTCCACCACCACCACGTCGGGGAGGAGCTCGCGCGCCCTCTCCAGGCCTTCGGCCGCGGTGGGGGCCGTAACCACCTCGTAGCCGCCGTGGCGCAGGATGGTTTCAAAGATGTCGAGGCTCGCCGCGTCGTCCTCGACGATCAGCACGGTCTTGCGATTCAACACCACTCCAGGCCGGGGGGGGACCATTCAACGGAGGATAGACATCTGCAAGGGTGTGGCCGTTGGGTGCCGCTACGGAGCCGTCCGGCACCCGGTGGTGCGGCGGGTGAAGGTGATGGCGATCATCCTCCACTCCCCGCCCTCGCGCACGAACTGAAAGGCGTCGTATCCGCAGTGGCTGAAGCGCTCGCCCAGGTGGAATTCGTACGGCGCCCAGAGCGTGGCGAGGTTTCCGTCCATCTCCACGCGCGGGTCCCACATCCGCTCGCGCAGCACGTCCGGAGTGCGCGGCAGGGCCCGGATCCACTCGTCCGCCGTCCGTACGCCCACGCCGTCGTCCGACACGGCGACGACCTGGGCGCGCGGGTGAATCATCATCCGCAGCGAGGCCGTGTCCTTTTCCTCCATCGCGGCGAACAGCGCCTCGGCGGCATCGATCACCGCCTGCCGGGTCCGGACTTGCTCGTCGGGTTCCGGCAGAAAGCCGCGCAGGTACTTGATCCGCTCCTGCGTCGCGTACGCCAGGCAGAACGAGTGGAGCATCGGCCGCATGCTGCCGCCCTCGAACTCCGCGGCCTCCAGCTCACAGTCCGCGTCGCGCAGGCGAATCCACGCACGCTGTGCCTCGCGGAGCCGCGCCACCTGCCCCGAGTCCAGCGCCGCGATGACGCGCGGATACAGCTGGTTGAGCGCCGAGTCCTGCGCCTGGAACGTCCGCCCGGCGCACTCGTTCATCTCCAGCTGCGTACGCGCCTCGTCACACGAGGGCCCGGCCTCCTGCGCGGCGAGGGCGGCGGGCGCGCAGGCAACCACCAGCGCGGCAATACAGACGGTGCGGATCATCGGATGAAATGCGGTGGATGGGCATGATTCGAGGCGTCTGGCGGGCACGATGCCGTTCACTCCCGCACTGACGCACTGACGCACTCACGCACTCCCGCGCTTCGAGTCAGGCGGGCGGCGTGCCGGCCCGGGCGTGCTCCTGCGACAGGGCCAGTTCCCACTTCATCGCGTACTGGCGGATCTTGGCGTCGTCGCAGGCGCGGCAGAGGGTGCGGACGGGGCTACCCACGGTGAGCAGCACGTCCGTCGATCCGCACGTGCGGCACCACCCCTTGATTCCCGGCCCCTCCGACCAGACGAACGCCTGGCGGGGGATGCCGCTCGTCTTCGGCAGCGCGGCGGCGAGCGCCGCCATCTCCTCCAGCGGAAAGCGGTCCGGCACCTGCAGCGACTCCAGCCCCTCGAGCGCGTGCAGCGGCCGCAGCGACCTGTCCTTGACGCGCAGGTGGCCCACCACCAGGTGCCGCAGCCCCGTCAGGCCGGAGAGCGGCGCCAGCGTGGGGAGCGTATCGAGCCCGGCGGTGACGAACAGGCTGCGCAGCTGCGTGAGCCGCGCGGCCCAGTCCACGCTCTTCAGCCCCGAAACGTCCATCCACACCGCGCGCAGCGTGGGGATGCGCGCCAGCGCGGACGGGTCGCGCAGCGACGACGCGCCGGGGAACATGAACATCTCCAGGTTGGAAAGCTGCTCCAGCCCGTCCAGCGTGGCGATGCGGCTCTCCCGCACGATCAGGTTGCGCACCCCGGCGAGCCGGCTGATCACGCCCATCGCCCTGTTGTTGGCGCGCCACACCTCGAGCGTGTCCAGGTGCGGCAGGTCGGCCAGCCGCGCCAGGTCGCGCGCCTTGCCTTCGATCCGGACGAAGCGCGCGTCCCGCGGCAGGTCCGCCGCTTTCTCCGCGATCAGACCGTAGAAGCTGCCGGGCACCGGGCGCGCGTACCGCACCCGCCGCTGCTCGGCCGCGGACGGCTGCCAGTCGTAATAGCGCCCCGTCTCCGCCACGCGCTCCAGCTCACCGCGCAGGTACGCAGGCGGCTGAAAGAGATGCGTCTCGTCCTCCGTCACGATCGCCAGGTCCACGAACACCTCCGCGCCGCCGGCACGCTCCTGCGCGCCCTCCCCCAGCCGCGCGATCGCATCGCGCGCGACTCTGGCAGTGCGTGCCACGTACGCATTCCACGGCTCGCCGTCCGCGCACATGCAGTCCCACGCGCCGGGACCAGAACCCAGCAGCGACGCGAACTTCTTCGTCCCGCCCGGATCGGGCTCGTCCTCCGGATCGGGAACCGGCGTCGCGCGGCCATCCGTCGCGCTCACCAGCTGTCCGCGCACCACGGCCGCGCCACCCGCCTGGAGCGCATCCAGCACCTGCCCCACCTCGTGCAGCGCAAACACGGGCTTCTTGTCCGCGCGCGGCGCCTCCGACAGCAGCGCGCGCGGCCCCGTCAGCTCCGCGCCCGGAACGAGAAGATGGTTCCAGTGCTGGTGATCGAACCACATACCGTGGATTGCTGGAAGGGCGAGAGGTGGATGATGATGGTGGACGCCACGCGCGGGCGGTGTGTCACATCAGCGCGGCAGGGATGTCCCACAACGATACGCGTGAAAGGGACACCCGGGCCGCCCGGGTCCGGGCTGACGATCAGCCGCATGGGGCCGGCGGATGGAAGAAAACCTTTTCCAGACAACGAGTTGTGGAGCAGCACCCGCCCGCCGGCCGGGCATCGCGGGCTCCGGCACACCCGTTGCTTTGGGAACGGACGAACACGGATCGGGGGCAGCCCCGCCGGACAACGACGACCGCCCACCGATGGAACTCCGATGAAGAAGCGCTCCTTTGCTCCGAAGCCCGCGCCCATGGACGCGGACGCTTACGCCGGCTTCCTCAAGCTCTGGCTGACCCCCGCGCACAAGCTGCCGCGCCTGGACGACGAGATTCGCGCCTACCTGCGCCACGTGAGCGACCGGGAGCCGCTCGGCTCCGAATCCCGCCGCGCGCTGGGCCAGCCCACGCACAGGGCGGCCTGACGCCCCCCTATCCGGCTTCTCGCGCCCCCGCACCGCTCCGACGGTGCAGGGGCGCAGTGCTTTAAACTCGCCCGGCTTCGCGGGCAAAATGACGCTTGATTACCGGTGAAGTACAGCGATGTAGGTTCCCATCGTGTGCTGTGTGATCGCTACGTAGCGCCAACCCACACGTAGATACTCACGACGTACATGCTCGAGGACGTGCGCTGGAATGATGCGATCTGCTTTCAGCAGTATACTCTCCCGTCCA
>DATABT010000034.1:0-3536 GCA_036259455.1 Longimicrobium sp.
CCTACACGCTGGGCGGTGGCGGAACGTTCAGGGTGGAGGTGGCGGAGGAGCGGTGGCTGCGGATTCACCCGGAGGGGCAGGAGGCGTACGCGCTGCTGAACGGCGGGAGGGCCGAGCCCCCTCTGACGGAGCTGGGGGCGCGGGCGGTGGAGGTGCTGCAGGCCGCCCGGCGGGGCGACTTTGCTCCGCTGCAGGCGGCGTTCGGCGAGCACCAGCCGCTGGAGCGGGTGCGCGCCGATCACGAGGACTTCATGTCCGCCTACACCGGGAGCATGGGCGCGCTGCAGGGCGTGGAGCACGTGGGGACGGCGGCGCTGGGACGCGGGGCCTCTACGGTGGTGCGGCTGCGGTTCGAGCGCGGCACGCGGTTCCTGCGCATCTCGTGGGAGGACGGCGCCATCGGCGGCATTCGCCGGCTGCGCGAATCCCCGCCGGCCCTGTTCGTCCCCGTAGCCGGGGACGCGTGGGCATCGTACGACCTGGTGACGGGCGCTTCGGGCCGCGTGCGCTTTCAGGACGGCGCGCTGGTCGTCGACACGCCCGCCGGGCCGGTGCGCGCACCGCGCGGCGTCTGAGCCTGACCACTGCGAGCCCCGGGCGGGGCCTGCCGCGGTTCCGGGCGCGGGGGCACCCGCTCCGGCGAGCGGGCGCGCCCCGTCACCTGGCCGAACCCGGGGGCTCCGCCTCCGCCACCATCAGCAACGAGGCCGGCTGCCCCGTCTCCGGATGAATCGGCTCGCGGAGGGTGGCCACGCGAAAGCCGCCATCGCGCAGCGCATCCACCCACGACGCCAGCGTGCGATAGTACCACGGCATCGGCTCCGCGAAGTCGCCGCCGAACGCGTCGAACGTCTCCTCGCGCCAGCCGTCCGCGTACCCCTCGTCGCCGGCGGCCGTCCACGGATGCACCGTCTGCATCACCAGCGCGCCGCCGGGGGAGAGGTTCCGCCGCAGCGCGCGCAGGAGCGGAACGAGGTCCTGTCCGAGGAGGGAGAAGTTGGCCGCGATCACGTCGTACGGGCCGCCGGCGCGGGTGGGATCATCCACCACCTCGTCGTACGAGACGCAGCGGTAGCGGCCGCCGCCCGTCTCCTCCGCCGCCATCACCAGCTCCAGCGACGCGTCCAGCCCCACCGCCTCGATCCCCCGCTCCGCCAGCGCCCGCATCAGCCACCCCTCGCCGCACCCCAGGTCCAGCACGCGCCCGGGGCTGCGCTCCGCGACCGCCTGCACGATGGCGGCATCCGTGGCCACGCGCCGGCTGGGGATGCGGCCCTCGCGCACGGCGCGCGTCCACGCCTCGGCGTTGGCCATCCAGCTCCAGACCAGGGCCGCCTCGCGCACGTCGTCCGTCATCGCTGCGGGATGTAGAAGCCGAAGCTGAATTTGGGGACCAGGGGCCGCTGCGCCGGGTTGATGACCACCCGCGCGCGCGCCAGGGCGAAGATCACGCCTCCGCCCGCGTTCTGCACCCACCGCGGCTCGTCGTCGCCCGTCCACGCGGCGCCGGCCAGGTGCACCGCCTCCACCGACGGCGAGCCGACCACGGGAAGGACGATGTTGTTCACCGGGATGATGTAGCTGGACTCGATGTACACCAGGTGGTCGCCGCGAAAGCGCGCGATGGGCTCCGTGGGCAGCGTTCCCCCGCCGCCCAGGATGCCGCGGCGCTGCGGCGGCGCGTCGCCCCCGATGGGCGCCATGGCGCGCAGGTACACGCGCATGGAGTGCGTGCGCAGCGCCCTGGACAGGTAGGTCGCCTGCACCAGCGCCTGCGTGAACTCCGCGTCCCGCGGCGCGGCCAGGGCGTGCTCCACCGCCACGTCGCTGTCGAACGACGTCGATCTCCCCCGCCAGTGGTACTCCGTTCCCGCCAGCAGAGACACGAACGTCCCTTCGATCGCCGGCGGGTTGAAGCGCTCCAGCCCCTCGGGATCCAGCAGCGACCACGGCGCCCTGGCCTTCAGCGCGCGGTCCTCGGACACCTGGAGGCCGATCCGGGGGCCCAGCCACGTCTCCCCCGCGATCAGCGGCTTGCCCACGGGGCGGTCAACCATCACCCGGAACACGTCCGCGTCCCAGTAGTCGCGGTAGTCGCGGCCCAGCACCAGCGTGCGGACCGAGTTGGAGACGTCGCCGCGGATCCACTGGTCCATGGTCCGCGTGGCGCGGGAAAGCTCGCCCGTCAGCCGCAGGCTCTGCGTCCCCAGCGGAGCCCGCCACCGCACGCCGCCGCCCAGCTTGTTCTCCTGCTCGAACCGGTACGAGCCCCACACGTTCAGCGTGGGCCCGCCCTCTTCGCGCGTGGGATTGATGTTGGCGGAGGCGGACAGGGTGAGGCCGTTCACCCGGTCGTACGCCGGAAACGGGCCCACGGCGGGCGCAAAGAACGCTGGACGCGGGGGATGCGTGATCTCCACCGACGCGACGTATTCGCCCTCGCGCCCCGTGGGCCGCGTCTCAATCCGTACGCCGGCGCGCGGGTTGGTGTAGTGGATGGAGTCGCGGTCCACCACCGCCAGCCCCGCGGGATAGACGCCGCCCCCGATGACGGCAACCGATCCGCCGATGCGCCCGCCCGGCCGGATCCACAGGTCGCCGCCCAGCACCACGGCAGAGCCGGCCACGCTTCCCTCCAGCCGCACCTCCGCGTCGTACACGAACAGGTCGCCCGGCGCGGCGAAGTCCGGCCCCAGGATGGTGTCGCGGTCGATGAGGACGTAGGCGTCGCGGGCCAGAACCTCGCGGGCGATGCGCGCCGCCCGGCTGTGGTCGTCGCCGCTGATCTCGGGCACCTGCGCGCCCGCCGCGGGGGCGAGCGCCAGCGCGAGAAGGAGGGAGAGAAGGACCGGCCGGATGCGCGTCATCCGATGCCCAGAAAGTTGCGCAGCAGGTCGTGTCCGTGCTCGCTGGCGATGGATTCGGGGTGAAACTGCACGCCCCACACGGGATGCTCGCGGTGGCGCACGGCCTGGATCTCGTCGCGCGACCCCTCCTCCTCCGTCCACGCGATCGCCTGCAGCTCGTCCGGCAGCGTGGAGGGCTCGATGACCAGCGAATGATAGCGCGCCACCGTCAGCGGGCTGGGCACGTCGCGAAAGATCCCTTCCCCCGTGTGGCGGATGGGGGACGTCTTGCCGTGCATGGGCCGCCTGGCGCGCACCACGTCGCCACCGTACGCCGCGCCGATCGACTGGTGCCCCAGGCACACGCCGAGGATGGGCGTCGTGGGCCCGAGCCGGCGGATGACCTCCACGGATACGCCGGCCTCGTTGGGCGTGCACGGCCCGGGGGAGATGACGATGCGCTCCGGCGCCATCTCGCGGATCTGGTCCACGGACAGCTCGTCGTTGCGCCGCACCTCTATCTCCGCCCCCAGCTCGCCCAGGTACTGCACGAGATTGAAGGTGAAGCTGTCGTAGTTATCTATAACCAGAATCATGGGATGCAGGCGTTCGCCCAAAGCTTGCTCTCACGTCCGCTGGGCCCTCTCCCCCACCGAGTTCGCCGCTCGTTCCTCGCGGCTCGCAGCGACC
>DATABT010000035.1:0-6476 GCA_036259455.1 Longimicrobium sp.
CGCGGGCCAGGGCGCGGCGGCGCCCGGCCTCGGACACGTTCGCGTGGCTGCGTCCCCTGCTGCGCCACGTGGCGGCGGAGCTTCGCTTCGTCGGCGCCCGCGACGCGCTGGACCGCGAGCGTGCGGCGCTGCGCGCGGCCCCGCGCCCCGCGAACGTGTCCGAGGCCGGGCGCCGCCGCGCCCTGGCCCGCGTGGATGCCATCGCGCTGGAGCGCCGGGCGCTGAACCAGGCGCGGCCCGGCACACCGGAGCAGGGCGTCGCGCGGGACATGCGCCGGCTGGAGCTCGCGCGCGAGGAGATGCGCCTGCTCGCCTCCATCGGCATGGCTCCCTGACCTCCGCGGGGCCCGGGTGCCGGGCCCCGCTCCTTCCCCCGCATCCACAGACTCCCATGAACCAGCCGATCTCGCGGCTGCTGCGCCTGTGCGCGGCAGCCGGGGCCCCGCTCGCCCTCGCCGCGGCCCCTGACCTCCCGGCATCACCCGCATCCAACCCGGATCCGGACTCCACCGCGGTGTACGCCGCCGCCGCGGGCCGCGCCCGCGCGCTGGTGGAGGCGCACCGCCGCCACCTGGACGTTCCCGGCATGCAGGTGGCCGTGGCCATCGACGGGAAGGTGGTATGGTCCGAGGGGTTCGGCTACGCGGACCTGGAGCAGCGCACGCCCGTCACCCCGCTGACGCGGTTCCGCATCGGCAGCGTGAGCAAGACGCTCACGGCGGCGGGGCTGGGGGTGCTTCTGGACCGCGGCGCCATCGAGCTCGACGCGGCCGTGCAGCGGTACGTGCCGGCGTTCCCGCAAAAGCCGTGGCCGCTCACCGTGCGCCACCTGGCGGCGCAGCAGAGCGGCATTCGCCACTACACGAGCAATGCGGACGTTGACCGCACGGAGCACTACGCCTCCGTCACCGACGCGCTCGCCATCTTTGCCGCGGACTCGCTGCGCTTCGAGCCCGGGACGCGGTACGGGTACAGCAGCTACGCGTACGTGCTGCTCAGCGCGGCCATGGAGGCCGCCGCCGGGCAGCCCTTCATCCCGTTCATGCAGCAGAACGTCTTCGGGCCGCTGGGGATGCGCAGCACGGGGCCGGACGAGGTGGACAGCATCGTCCCCCACCGCAGCCGCTTCTACGTGCCCCGCCAGGACGGCGGGCGCGTGAACGCGTTCTACGTGGACAACAGCTACAAGTGGGCGGCGGGCGGGCTGCTCTCCACCGCGGAGGACCTGGTGCGCTTCGGCTCGGCGCACCTGCAGCCGGGTTTCCTCTCGGCCGCAACGCTGGCCCTGCTCTGGACGCCGCAGCGCACCCGCGACGGCGTGGAGACCGAAGTCGGAATCTCGTGGGAGCCGCACACCACGCTCACGGGGCGGCAGGCCATGGCGTTCTCGGGCAACCTGCCGAGCGGACGCGCCGTGCTGGCGGTGTATCCCCGCGAGCGGCTGGTGATCGCGGTCCTGGCGAACACGGGGGAGCAGGTGTACTGGAACGAGCGGGAGACGTTCGGCGTGGCGGAGCAGTTCCTGGCAGCGCCGGACACGGCGGGCGCCGTGGACCCGCGCGGCGTCTACACCTTCGAGACGGTGGTGAGCGGGGACACGCGGCGCGGAACGCTGCAGATTGTCCGCGGCGAGCACGGGTACGCGGGGACGCTCACCTTTCCGCCATTCGCCCCCGCGCCCATGCCGCTGGTGGACGTGCGCGGCGACGAGGCGCGTGGATTCGCCATCGTCGGCTCGTGGATGGACGTGCGCATCCGCTTCTCCGGCGGCGCGCCCGCGAGCGGGACGTGGGCGCTCTCGCGGTCCTCAGGCACGCTGGACAACCTCACCCGCATCCGCTGATCCGGCGAAACACCTGTCGCAGGCAGAGAGTAGAGCGTGTCGCCGCGCCTCCCTCAGAGTGTGTTTGAGAATCAGTCTAACGACTTGGTTTCCTGAGGGAGGCGCCGCGCGAACCCGCTGCCATGCAAGCACCCTGGCGCTGACCGAAGGATCTCGCCTGCAGAACCGCGAAGCCAGCTTCCGTGCTCCGAAGCTGGCCCCACGGTGCCGGAGAGAAGATCCTTCGGTCGCGCGCAACCGGTTGTGTATCTTCGGCTTTGCCGTGTGCGCTCCCTCAGGAAATCAAGCGCTTGCGTCAGGAACTCGGAATCTTCAAACACACTCTCAGAGCGTGTCTGTAGATTCATCCACCGAGAAGCAGGTGACGTCATCCTGAGTCATTCGGCGCTACGCGCACCCTGTGGGATGAAAGTCGCTCGCGCCGTCGCTGTCATTTCGAAGGAGGCGCCCCCGTGATCGCTGCCGGTGCACGGACCTGTGGCGCCGACTGAGAAATCTACTCGCCCGGGCAGGTGCCACGCCCGTTCGACGGCCCTCGCCCGAATTCCTTTCCATTCAGGGAGCGCCCTCATGGAACTCCATCGTGCACAATGCTTGGGGGCGCGACCGAAGGACCTTGTCCTCGAAGCGAAGTCCCAGTCCCTCGCACCGAAGCGGGCCTGCCGCTTTGCCGGCAAGGTCCTCCGGTCGCCGCCGTAGATCGTGCACGCGCAAGAACTTGTGCGGCGGCTCCCTGAATGGAAAGGTGCCCGGCCCGGCGGAGGGCCCCCTCCCCGCTCGTTCCTCGCGGAGAGGGGGGGAATGACAATCTTTCCGGAACGATCAGACGCGGCCGATGTCGAGGACCTCGGCGATGACGGGGCGGATGCCCCAGTCGGTCGCTTCGCGGCAGCTGTCGAACCACAGGTCGATCTTGTTGCCGCGCACGGCGCCGCCGGTGTCCATGATCACGAAGATGCCGATCAGCCGCCCGTCCGGGTGCGACACGCGCACCACGGAGCCCAGCGGGAGCACGCTGGGGTCGCCGGCCGCCATCCCGTCGCGCACCCGGACGCCGGTGCGCATGGTTCCGCGCAGGCAGTACGCGGTGGAGCGCATTTCCAGCGTCCGCTGCACGGGAAAGGCGGCGCGGCCGTCGGCCGCCGGGGGGAGCGGAAGGGGCTCCGGCTCGGCGTCCGCCGAGGCCACCGTGCCGCCGGAGAGGGTGATGGTGTCCGGCGGCGGGGCGACCGGCGTGCCCAGCAGCCGCGGGCGGCGTTGGGCGGCGGCATCCGCGGGGGCGAGGGCGGTCATCAGCAGAACGAGGGCGCACAGGGGCGCGGTCCAGCGGTACTTCCCGGCATCCGGCATGATCCCGCGGGTCATGTCTGACCTCCCGGAAAGGGTGTCGTCCCGGGCCGCTTCCACGACGGAAGAGAGCGGCGTCACCGGCGCGTCGTCATCGTCTCACTCCCACTCCGGGCGCTCTCATCAATCCGCCGGGAGCAGCGTCCGCTCGCCGCGGAACAGGCTGCTCGCGCGGTACCGGTTCAGCGCGTATCCCAGCAGCAGCTTCACCAGCACGGCCAGGGGAACGGCGATCAGCAGCCCCACGAATCCGAAGAAGTATCCCGCGATGGCCAGGGCCAGCAGCACCCACACCGGGTGCAGCCCCACCGCTTCGCCCACCACGCGCGGGCCGATGACGGACGAGTCCAGCACCTGCACCACCGCGAAGACCACGGCGATCTTGAGGAGCGCCACCGCCGGGCTGGCGCTGAACAGGGCGATCACCAGCGCCGGGATCAGGCTGGCGATGAGCCCCATGTACGGGATGATGTTGAAGATGCCGGCCACGGCCCCCAGCAGCAGCGCGTAGGGAAAGCCGGCGATCAGGAACCCCAGCCAGGTGAGCACGCCCACGATGGCGGCGGCCAGCACCTGGCCGCGCAGGTAGCGCGCGAGCAGGCGGTCGTACTCTGACGCGAAACCGACCACGCGGTCACGGTACGGGCCGGGCACCAGGTCCCGCAGCCGCGCCTGGATGGCCGGCCAGTCGCGGAGCAGGTAGAAGGTAAGGATCGGCGTAAGAAACACATAGCTCAGCAGGCTGAGCACCGCGCCCAGCCCGCGCCCCACGCCCAGGAGGCCGCCCCAGATCCCGGAGGCGATGGCCGCCTGCCGCTGCTGCATCCACGCCATCACCGCGTCGGGCTGGACGGAGCGCAGCCGGTCCACCAGCGCCTGCTCGTCCAGCCAGGGCAGGTCGCGGGACTGCAGTTGCGCCTGCCACTGCTCCAGCCGCGTGGTGGCCGTGTGCAGGAACGCGGGGTTGCCGCGGATGAACTCCGCGATCTGCGCGCTCAGCGCGGGGATGCCCACGAACAGCACCACGGCGATGATGGCGATGGCGGGGAGCGCCAGCAGCACCGTCGCGAGCAGGCGGGAAATGCCGCGCCGCTCCATCCGCGCGACCAGCGGGGCCTGGATGTACGCCAGCACCAGCGCCAGAACGAAGGGCGCCAGCAGGAACCCGGTCGTATCCAGCACCCAGATGAAGGTCAGCAGCGCCGACGTGCTCACCAGCAGCAGGTGAAAGCGCGTGCCGGAGTACGGCTGGACCAGGAAGAGGAGGAGAAGGAAGAGGATGAACGGATTGAGGATGCTGCGGATGCTGAACAGGAACAGCCCCAGCACGCCGAGCACGACGACGGCGTGCCACGTGCGCCAGTTGAACGGATCGGCG
Source organism: Longimicrobium sp. (assembly GCA_036259455.1). Classification (GTDB taxonomy): domain Bacteria; phylum Gemmatimonadota; class Gemmatimonadetes; order Longimicrobiales; family Longimicrobiaceae; genus Longimicrobium. Next base: position 4,569 of record DATABT010000035.1, read on the forward strand.
GCGTTTTCGGGCATGGATTCCGGGTCTGATGACGGGGTTGCGGGAAGGTCTGCACAGAGTAGCGCGGCGGGGTGGCCCCGGCCAGAGCGGCGACGGGCGGCGGTGGCCCGCATTCTGCACAACCCGATGACAATCAACCACTTAGCCAACCAGCAGGAGGCGTGGACATGGCCGGACTGATCGCGACGATGCTGAACCCCCGCCGCCGGACCGTGAAGAGCATGGCGATGGCGGGCGCCGCCACCTGGGCCATGAACCGCGTGGCGCGCCGCAGCCCGCGCGCGGGACGCGTCCTGGGCACGGCCAGCTGGGCGCTGCCGCTGGGGATGCTGGCCTACGACCGCTACCGCGCCCGCAAGGGCCACTGAGCGGGCCGGCCCGATGTGAGAGGCCGCCCCGGTGGATGGGGGCGGCCTCGTTGCGTGGGGTCCCGCCCCCGGGCCCCGCCCCGCTCGTTCTCGCGCAAGGGGGAGAATGCCGGTGCCCGGAGCGCCCATGAAGGTGAAGCCCCGTCTGGCGAGCGCGAGCGAGCCAGGACGGGGCTTGTGGCAGTTCGAGCCGCGGCTTCAGCCGCCCCGCTCGCGGGCCACGGCGCCAGGCCGGCCACCGGACGGCTACTCGCCCGTCACCGGCACCTCCGCCTCGTGGCGCGCCTCCTCCTGGGCCTGGCGGAGCGCCTTCTCCAGCTGCTCGGCGGCGCGCTTGAGGACCTCGCGGGCGTTGTCGTAGCTGATGGAGGAGATGGCCTCGTCCAGCGGCAGCCAGATGCACTCCGTGATCCCCTCTTCCCGCTGCGGGCAGGTGTCGCCCTCGGGAGATTCGATCAGGTAGAAGTGGCAGTACTTGTGGATGAGCTTGCCGCGGAAGCGGAAGAACCAGTCGATGGTCTGCAGGCGGGGGCCCAGGCGCAGGCAGTTGAGCCCCGTCTCCTCCTCCACCTCGCGGAGCGCCGCGTCGGCCGCGGTCTCCGTCTGCTCCACGTGGCCCTTGGGAAAGCCCCAGTGCTGGTACGCGTCGCGGATGAGCAGCACGTGCGCGCGGCCCTCGCGCCAGCGGTAGATCACCCCGCCGGCGCTGGTCTCGATCACCGCCCGCGTGCGGGCGCCGCCTCCGCGCCGCCGTCTAGGCACTCGAAAGCTCCTCCACGATCTGCACGGCGTTGGTCGCCGCGCCCTTGCGCAGGTTGTCCGCCACCACCCACAGGTGAAGCGTGCGCGGCAGGAACGGGTCGCGGCGAACGCGGCCCACGAACACCTCGTCGCGGCCGGCCGTCTCCAGCGGCGTGGGATAGCGGGTGTCGCCGTCCGCCACGATCACGCCGGGAAAGTCGGAGAGCGCCGCGCGGGCCTCGTCCACCGACAGCTCGCGCTCCGTCTCCACCATCACCTGCACCGAATGGCCGACTTCCACGGGCACGCGCACGCAGGTCGCCGCGACGGGCAGGTCCGGGAGGCCCAGGATCTTGCGCGTCTCGTTGACCATCTTGCGCTCCTCGCCCGTCCACCCGTCGCCGTCGAAGTCGCCGATCTGCGGGATCACGTTCCCCGCGATCTGCCGCGCGAACGGCGACTCCTCCGGCCGGTTCCCCAGCAGCTCGTCGCGCAGGGCGCTCCTGCCCGTCTCCCCCGCGCCGCTGACGGATTGGTAGGTGCTGGTGACCACCCGCGCCAGCCCGGCCGCCTGGCGGATCGCCTCCAGCGCGACCACCATCTGGATGGTCGAGCAGTTGGGGTTGGCGATGATGCCGCGGTGCCGGCGTGCCGCGTCCGCGTTCACCTCGGGGACCACGAGCGGCACCTGCGGGTCCATCCGCCACGCGGACGAGTTGTCCACCACGACCGCCCCGGCCTTCGCGGCGATCGGCGAGAACTCCTTGCTGACCGACCCCGGGGTGCTGCTCAGCACGAT
>DATABT010000036.1:0-1932 GCA_036259455.1 Longimicrobium sp.
ACGCCGCGTGTATCACGATGCGTATCCGCCTCCGCATCCGCCGACCGCATTGCGAGGCCGCGGGTGGTGACGAGCGCGGCACCGTCGTTCATCCACCGCGCCAGGGTCTTCGGATTCCGGTTCCAGGCCCAGCTTCAACACCATGGGCGCTTCGCGCACGGGCGTAACGTCACGCGGATTCGCGAGGCATGGGCGTGGCCTTCGCGAGCAGGTGAAGCCCCGTTTTGCGAGGAACGAGCAAAGACGGGGCTTATGGCCGTGCTAGCCCCGGGTTTCAACCCGGGGTGGCGGGGGCGTGGTCACGCCCTACCATCACGCCGGGGCAACGCCGCGTGTATCACGATGCGTATCCGCCTCCGCATCCGCCGACCGCATTGCGAGGCCGCGGGTGGTGACGAGCGCGGCACCGTCGTTCATCCACCGCGCCAGGGCCTCGGATTCCGGTTCCAGGCCCAGCCCCCACGTGGCGTCGGTGACGAGCGTGACGGGAATGCGGCGCTCCAGCATTCCCTCCAGCGCGCCTTTGACGCACACGTCGCGCGCCACGCCGATCATCCACACCTCCAGCGGACGGCCCAGTCGTTCGCGGAAGCCGTCCAGCAACGCATCCGTGGCTGGATTGCCTTCGAACACGCTGAACAGGCTCTTCTGAATGAAGACGGGCCGCTGTTCCTCGATGGCGCGGCGGGCGGCATTGCGCGCATCCGCATCCGGGGCGTCGCGAGGGAGGACGACCGGGTCCGCGGGGCGGATCTCGCGGATGATGAAGGCGCCCTCGCGCTCGCCCGCATCTTCCGAAAGTCCCAAGCAGTGCGGCGGATACGTGCCCTTCGACGCGTCGGGCGCCACGGGATCGATCTCGGGATCGTCCATGGCGTGCCAGTCGCCCGTGTAGACGATGGCGTCGCAATGGCCGCGCATCCAGCCCACCGCCTGCACCAGCCGGTCTACGATCTGGATGGCGCCGCGGTCCTTGCCGCCGTCAAACAGGTCGTGCACGTACAGGCGCCCGCCCTGCTCCGTCGGGAGCATGAAGTCGTTCTGCACGTCGACGATCCAGCCGATGCGGGCCGGCGCGGGGGCGGGCTGCGGTGCGGTTTGCGCGGTCATATCTTTGACCCCGGAGGGAATAGGGAATAGGGAATAGGGAATAGCCGGCACGATTTCTCAGCTTCTCCTCGTACCTTCGTACCCGTTTACGAATTCTTCTCCCGGTCCACCCGCGCCCAGTCCAGCCGCACGAACCGGGGATTCTCGCGCATGGTGCGGCCGACCTTGCCCTCCGGCCTGTCATCTACCCGCACCAGGTCGGCGGTAAAGTCGAAGTCCGTGAGCAGGCCGTGGTCGCCCTTGCTGTGGCCCAGCAGGCTGCTCCCGACCCCATACGCCGCGGCGGGGACGCCGTCCTTTTCGAAGTGCCGGATCTTGTCGGGCGTAAAGCCGCCGCTGACCACGATGCCCACATAATCGAAGCCCTCGGCGTCCAGTGCCGCGCGGATCTTTCGCACGAGATAGGCGTTCACGCCGGTCAGCTTCGCGCGGCCCCAGGCGGCGGGGTCGCCGATCAGCGAGTCGTCGATCAGCCGCTCGCTCGTGTCCACGCGCACGCCCGTCAGCACGCCGTCGCCGAACTCCGCGCGCGTGGCCCGCGCAACGGCGAGCGACGTCTCCACCGCATTGTTTTCGTAATCCACCAGGCTCATCACCTGCACGTCGGGCTCCTCGTCGCGCAGGTAGCGCGCGAAGGCCAGCGTGGCCTCTACCGTGTCGCCGCTGAAGGCGGCGATCATGGCGTGCGGCATGGTCCCCACGCCGCGCTGGCCCCACCACGCGCCCGCCGCGTCGCTGGACACGGACGCCGCGCCGCCCACCTGCGCCGCGTAGCCGTCCGGCGTCTGCACGCGCCAGTCGTCATGCCGCGGCGCCATGAAG
>DATABT010000037.1:0-6471 GCA_036259455.1 Longimicrobium sp.
GCTGGCAACGGTCGTATCGTTGCCTGCGGCGCGCGCAGCCCGGACCCGGAGCGCAGCGGAGGGGCACGCCCGGATCCGCCGCCGGTTCGTTGTAGCTCGAAGGGTCCGGGAAAGAAAGATACCCGAGGAACACGGAATAAATGGCAGACAACAACAACGCGGTGCAGCATCGCATTCCCGCGGAGGGCGCCGATCCGCTGGCGCTGGGCGGGGTGAACGACGCCAACCTGCTGGAGCTGGGAAAGCGCGCCGGTCTGCGGGTGGTGCTGCGCGACGACCACCTGCTCCTGTCCGGCGAGCTGAAGGACGTGGAGCGAGCGGTGCCGGTGGCGCAGCAGATGGTGCAGATGGCGCGCGACGGGGTGCCCTTCGGCACGGACGACGTGGCGCGCTACTTCGACGCGGCGGGGTCGGAGAACGGGGTGCAGCGCCTGGCCGAGGCGGGCGCGGTGGCGGTGCCGGGGCCGCGCAGGACGGTGCGCCCCAAGAGCCAGGGGCAGGCGGACTACCTGACGGCCATCGAGGAGAACGACGTGGTGGTGGGCATCGGGCCGGCGGGTACGGGCAAGACGTACCTGGCCGTGGCGATGGCCGTGGACGCGCTGTTCAAGAAGCGGGTCAAGCGCATCATCCTGGCCCGTCCGGCCGTGGAAGCCGGCGAGAACCTCGGCTTTCTTCCGGGCGACCTGCAGGAGAAGATCGATCCGTACCTGCGCCCGCTGTACGACGCGCTGGAGGACATGATTCCGCCCGACCGCCTGCGCCGGGCGATGGAGAGCCGGGCGATCGAGATCGCGCCGCTGGCGTACATGCGCGGGCGGACGCTGCAGGACGCGTTCGTGATCCTGGACGAGTCGCAGAACGCCACCCGCGCGCAGATGAAGATGTTCCTGACGCGCCTGGGGCTGAACAGCAAGGCGGTGATCACGGGTGACAAGACGCAGATCGACCTGCCGCGCCGTGAGGACAGCGGACTGATCGAGGTGGAGCAGGTGCTGAAGGGGATCGAGGGGATCGCCTTTGCCTACCTGTCGGGCCAGGACGTGGTGCGCCACCGGCTGGTGAAGGACATCATCCGCGCGTACGACGTGGCCCGCGGGGACGGGGCGGAGGGCCAGTCCCGGCAATGAAGAACGGGGAGCGCCCCTTCCCGGAGCGCCGCGCCGCGCCGCGCGAGCCCGCCGAACCGCCGCGTCGCACGGGCGCGGCTGCGTGGCTGCACCACGGCCTGCGCGCCGCGGTGCTGCTCGCCGTGGCCGTTGCCGTCTACCTCTTTTTCCCGGGTGCGCAGACGGCGGACGTGCCGGTGCTGGAGCAGGGGGTGGTGGCGCGCGAGGAGGTGATCGCGGAGGTGGCGTTCACCGTTCCCAAGACGCCGGAAGAGCTGCGGCGCGAGCAGGAAGAGGCCGCGCGCGGCGTTCCGCCGGTGTTCGTCTACCGTCCCGCCGCGGCGGACAGCGTGATCGGCGCGCTGCGGCAGTTCTTCGCGACGGTGGAAGAGGGGCTGCGGACGGCGCCCCCCGGGCAGGAGCAGCAGGCGGTGCGCCGCGCGCTCGACGCGGCGCGGGTGCCGACCACGCTGGGCGCCATCGAGGTGCTGGCGGACCCGTCGCGGCGGCTGGCGCTGCGCGCCGCGATGGAGATGGCGGTGCAGGAGCAGTTCCCGCGCGGGGTGGCGGCGGGGTCGCCGGAGCGCGAGGGATTCAGCGCGGTGCAGGTCCGCGGGCTGCCGGGCGGCGAGCGGCTGATCCCGGCGGACTCCGTCTTTACGGCGGACCAGTTCTACCGCGCGGCCCAGCAGCGGCTGCCCATCGACGCGGGGGCCGACGCGGCGGAACTGCAGCGGCTGCTGCTCGTCCGCTTCTTCCGCCCGTCGCTGGCGGAGGACGAGGGGCTGACGGCGGCGGCGCGGGGGCGCGCGGGCGCGGCGGTGGACTCGGTCAAGGAGCGCATCCTGGCCGGGCAGCGCATCGTGGGTGCGCGCGAGCAGGTGACGGCGCGCGAGGTGGAGCGGCTGCGCGCGTACCAGACGGCGCTGCAGGGGCTGCGCGTGGACGGACAGGGCGGGCGCGGCGCGCTGCGGGTGCTGGGCGCCGTGCTGTTCAACGCGCTGCTGCTGATGATCATCGGCGCGCTGCTCATGGTGGTCCGGTCGCGCATCTACGACGACACGCGCGCGGTGCTCTTCCTGGGGATGCTGGTCGTGGCGGTGGCGGGAATCGCGTCGCCGATCGCGCGGTTCAACCTGCCGCCGGAGCTCATTCCCATTCCCTTTGCCGTGCTGATGGCGGCGGTGCTGTGGGGCGGGCGGCTGGCGCTGGTGTTCGCCCTCGTCCTCGCGCTGCTGCTGGGCGGGCAGCAGCCGTTCATCGGGATGACGGTGCCGTTCGAGGCGGCGGTGGGGGGCGCGGCGGCGGCGTTCGGGCTGCGCCTGGCGCAGCGGCGGCTGCAGGCGTGGGCGCTGATCGCGGTGATCGCGCTGGCGTACGCGGGCGCGGTGCTTTCCGTGGGCCTGCTGCGCGCGCGGGGGATGGACGAGATCGCGCGGTCCATGCTGTGGGGCGCGGTGAACGGGACGGCGTCCACGCTGCTGGCCATCGGCTTCCTGCCGCTGGCGGAGTGGTTCACGCGCGTAACGACCAACCAGACGCTGATGGAGCTGGCGGATCCCAAGCATCCGCTCCTCCAGCGTCTATCGCTCGAGGCGCCGGGGACGTACGCGCACACCATCAGCGTGGCCAACCTGGCGGAGGCGGTGTGCAACGCCATCGACGCCAACGCGTTGCTGGCGCGGGTCGGCGTCTACTACCACGACATCGGCAAGATCACCAAGCCGCTGTACTTCATCGAGAACCAGCCGCGCGGCCGCAATCCGCACGACAAGCTGAAGCCGGCGATGAGCGCGGCGGTCGTCCGCAGCCACGTGGTCGAAGGCCTGCGCCTGGCGACGGAGTACCGGCTGCCCCAGGCGGTGAAGGACTTCATCGCGCAGCACCACGGCACGCAGTCCATCTCGTTCTTTCTGGACCAGGCGCGCGAGGCGGACCCGGGGGCGAAGCTGAACCCCCAGGACTTCGCGTACGGCGGGCCCAAGCCGCAGACGCGCGAGGTGGCGGTGGTGATGATCGCGGACTCGGTGGAAAGCGCCGCGCGGGTGCTGCAGGACCCGTCGCCGCCGCGCATCCGCGACCTGGTGGCGAAGATCGTGGACGGCAAGATCGCGGCGGGGCAGCTGGACGAGTGCCCGCTCACGCTGCGCGAGATCAACGTCGCCAAGGAAGTGCTCGCCAAGGTGCTGAGCGGGATGTATCATCAGCGCCTCGACTACCCGGCCCCGGGGGGGAACGGGGGCGCCAACGGATCCGGCAGGGACGCCGAATCGCCGCCGGCGCCCGCCGCGGCGGCGGAACCGGTGCCGGCGGCGCCCGCGCAGCAGGGGGTGGGGAATGGATGAGCTGGAGGTGGAGGTCAGCGTGGGCGAGGGGGTCGATGCGCCGGTGGACCCGGAGCGGGTCGAAGCCGCCGTGCGCCACGTGCTGCGGTCGGAAGGGATCGCCGCGGCGGAGATCTCCGTCGCGCTGGTCCCGGACGAGGCGATCGCGGCCCTCAATCAGCAGTACCTTTCGCACGAGGGGCCCACGGACGTGATCTCGTTCCACCTGCACGACCGCGGCGAGCCGCCGCTGGGCGACGTGTACGTGGGGGTGGGGCAGGCGGCGCGGCAGGCGGCGGGTTTCGGCGCATCCGTGGCGGAAGAGGTGCTGCGCCTGGCCATCCACGGCACGCTGCACGTGCTGGGCTACGACCACCCGGAGGGCGAGGACCGCGCCGGCTCGCCCATGTTCCTGCGCCAGGAGGCGCTGCTGAAGGAGTTCCTGTCCGGCGGACCCGCCGCGTGAGCCGCGTCCGCCCCATCCGCCCGGTCCGCACCCCGTTCCGTCCCGCATGATGGCTGTCGCCGCGCCCGACGACGACCTGACCCCGCTCGAGCGCCTTCGCGAGCTGCTGGAGGCCGGGGACGACGCGGGGCTGCGGGCGTTCCTCGACGAGTTCTCGCACGGCTCCGACCTGGCGGACCTGCTGGAGGAGCTGGACGAGGACGACCGCCTGCGCGTGCTGCGCGTGCTGGCGCCGGAGGACCCGGCGCTGGCGGCGGAGGCGCTGGCGGAGATGGAGCCGGAGGAGCACCCGGAGGAGTCGCTCGCGGCGCTGCACCCGGACGACATCGCCGCCGTGCTCGCGGAGCTGTCGGACGACGACGCGGCCGACATGCTCGCGGAGCTGGACCCGGCCGACCGCGACCGGGTGCTGGCCGCCCTGCCGCACGCGGACGCGGGCGACATCCGCGACCTGATGCGCTACGACGAGGAGTCGGCCGGCGGCATCATGACCACCGAGCTGGTGGTGGTGCCGGTGGACGCCACCTCGGCCCAGGCCATTGGCGAGGTACGGCGGCAGGCGCAGGAGGTGGACGACTTCCACGGAGTGGTCTTCGTGGTGGACGAGGACCGGGTGCTGATGGGGACGGTGTCGCTGCAGTCGCTGGTGACGGCGGACCCCGCCGTCCACGTGCGCGAGCTGACCAGCGAGCCCGAAGCGGCGGTGCTCCCGGAGACGGACCAGGAGGAGGTGGGCCGCGTTCTGTCGCGCTACAACCTGACCATCGTTCCGGTGGTGGACGGGGCGGGGCGGCTGCTGGGCGGCGTGACCTTCGACGACGTGATCGACGTCATCGAGGCGGAGACCACGGAAGACATCCTCAAGTTCGGCGGTGTGTCGGGCGAGGAGGAACTGCGCGGCGGCTGGCTGGACGCGGTGCGCTCGCGGCTGCCGTGGCTGCTGGTGAACCTGTGCACGGCGGCGGCGGGGGCGACGGTGGTCCTCCTCTTCGAGCCCACCATCGACAAGCTGACCTACCTGGCGGTGCTGATGCCGATGGTGGCGGGGCTGGGCGGCAACAGCGGCACGCAGGCGCTGGCCGTGACCATCCGCCGCCTCTCGCTTTCCCGCGAGACGACGGGGCAGCGGTGGAGCGTGGTGGGCAAGGAGTTCCTCGTCGGCCTGGGGAACGGGCTGGTGATCGGGATCATCGTCTCCGTGCTCGCGGCGGTGGTGGAGGGCGACGCGCGGGTGGGGATGGTGGTGATGCTGGCGATGTGGCTCAACCTGACGGTGGGGAGCTTCGCGGGCGCGTTCGTGCCGATCGTGCTGGAGCGGCTGAAGGTCGACCCGGCCGTGGCGTCGTCCATCTTCGTGACGGCGTTCACCGACATGTGCGGATTCTTCCTGCTGCTGGGGCTGGCGACGCGGTTCCTGCTGTAGGTCGACCTCCGCGCGGCCGCGGCGGTGCACCGGATCGCCCCCCCGGATCGACGGTCCGCGCGGGCGGACATCACGCTGCCCCGGCCGCGACGTCATTCGCCAGGGGGCGGGGCCCGCCCACGTCTCATCCACCCTGGACGCGCCTTCGTTCTTCCTCGCGCCGGTCCAGCCCGCAAACGAGACCCTTGAACGGCGTCCACCTTTCGGTATATCTTCGTTCATGCTTTCCGAGCTGCGGATCCGCAACTTCGCGCTGATCGACAGGCTCACCGTGCGCCTGGGGCCGGGACTCAACGTCCTGACCGGCGAAACGGGCGCGGGCAAGTCCATCATCGTGGGCGCGCTGTCGCTGCTGCTGGGCGAGCGCGCGTCCGCGGACGTGGTGCGCGCGGGCGAGGACCGCGCGTCGGTGGAAGGCGTGTTCGACGTGGCCGGGCGCGACGACGTGGCGGCCATTCTGGACGAGCGCGGCATCGACCCGGACGAGGACGGGCTGCTCGTCCTCAAGCGCGAGGTGGCCGTCGAAGGCCGCAACCGCGCGTGGGTCAACGGCTCGCCCACCACGGCGGCGGTGCTGGGGGAGCTGGGGCGTGCGCTGGTGGACCTGCACGGCCAGCACGAGCACCAGACGCTGCTGCGCCGCGACGAGCAGCGGGCGATTCTCGATGCCTACGCCGCCAACGCGCTCCTCCTTGCCCGCGTGCGCGAGGCGCACGGCGCGGCATCCACGCTGCGGCGCGAGATCGCGGGGCTGGACGCGCGCCGGCGCGAGGCGGCGCAGCGCGCTGACTTTCTGCGCTTTCAGGCGGAGGAGATCGAGGCGGCGACGCTCCGCCCGGGCGAGGAGGAGGCGCTGGAGGACGAGGCGCGGCGGCTGAGCCACAGCGAGGAGCTGCAGGCCCTTTCCGGCGGTCTGGCGGACGTGGTGAGCGGGTCGGAGCGGGCGCTGCTGCACGGGGTGGGCTCGCTGCGGCGGCAGATCGATTCGCTCATCCGCATCGATCCGGCGCAGGGCGAGGTGCGCGAGCTGTACGAGAACGCGTACTACTCGCTGCAGGAGATCGGCGAGCGGATGGAGCGCTACGCGGCCACCATCGAGCACGACCCGCGTCGCCTGGAGGAGATCCGCCGCCGGCAGGACCTGCTGTT
>DATABT010000038.1:0-6396 GCA_036259455.1 Longimicrobium sp.
TGGACGAGCGCTTCAACGCCTGGATCGCGCCGCATCTTCCCGCGGAGCCGCGCCGCTAGCCAAGCGCATGCCAGGCTCTGATTTCCGGCTCGTCGCGGGTTTCGTTGCAATGGAGCGTGGTCTGTGGTCCGCGCGCCGCGCATTGTCATTCCGAGGGGGGCGCCTGATGGATCTGCGCCGGTGCAGGATCTTCAGCGCCGACCGAGGAATCTGCTCGCCCATGCTCGTGAATGGCGTCCGGGCGCGGACTCGCCCGGTCCGTACGCCGCACACGGGCGCGTGCGCGACGGAAAACTGCGGGGCCGGGATCCAGCACGCACGCTGACCACCCGTACCGGAGAGTAGATTTCTCAGTCGGCGCCACAGGAATCCTGCACTGGCGGTGATCGCGCGGGCGCCTCCTTCGAAATGACAGCGGTGCGGCATGGGCGACGTTCATCGTCCGGATGACTCAGGAAAGCAAGTCGGGTGGATGAGAGCGAGGACGCGGAGCAAGCTTGCATCCGCGTCCTCTTCCGCGTCGTGCCGTGAGATGCGATCTACTGCGTGACGACGCGCTTCCACGAGCCGGCGGGGAGGACGGAAGACTCGTTCTCCACCTGGTTCAGGATGGCCAGCTCGGGGAGCGGGATGACCGACGGGTGCTGGCGGTTGAACTCGGCCAGCGTCATCTGCCGCGTGGTGCGCACGATGTCGATGCGGTTGGGGCGCACGTTCAGCACCGAGGGATCGTTGACGTCGTCAAAGCTGCCGATCACCTGGCGAAAGGCGTACTCGTAGTTGCGGAACCGCTGCGCCGGCGCGTACGCCAGCACCTGGTAGGTGTGGCCGCGGTGCTCGATGAACGCCGCCACGCCGCTGATCACCCCCTGCTGCGTCTGCGCCTGGAAATAGCCGACCACGGCGGGATTTCCGTTGACGTTCTCCCGCCCCACCTGCCCGGTCCTCATCCCCTGCTGGTACAGGAAGCGCCGCGCCGCGTCGTCCGCGTCGGCGCCCTGAGCCAGGGTGAGCTGCATCACCGCGTCCTGCTGCGGCGCCAGTGCGTTCACCGCCTGCGGCAGGTTCTGCGTGCGCCACCCCCGCGGAAAATCGATGCGGAAGCGCAAATCGGGGTGCAGGAACACGCCGTCGCGAAAAAAACCCTGCCGCGGGTCGTCGCCGTACACCAGGCCGTCGATGGCCGCCAGGTACGCCTCGCGCCCTACCTGCAGGTTCGGCCGCGTCACCGTGTCCGCGCGCGCCTGCGCGGCGCGGATGCGCTCGGGCTCCGCCGGGTGCGACGCCAGCCACGACGGGATCTCGCTGCGCCCGCTGGCCTCGCCCACGCGCAGCAGGGTGGCGAACACGTCGTCCATCTCCCGCACCTCGAACCCCTCGTGCAGGGCGTACCGGAACCCCAGCTCGTCCGCCTGCCGCTCCGCGTCGCGGCCGTAGCGAAGGAAGAGGAGCTGCATCCCCGTCTGCGCCAGCCCGCCGAAGCTCTGCGCCGCGCTGGGAAAGAGGACGCTCCCCAGCCCCAGCCCCAGCTGCGCCAGCTGCGCCCGGCTGATCTGGGTGACGGAGTGGCGCGCCGTGACGTGGCCGATCTCGTGCCCCAGCACCGCCGCCAGCTCCGCCTCGCTGTCCATCAGGTCCATCATCCCCCGCGTGAGGAAGATGAAGCCGCCGGGAAGGGCAAAGGCGTTGGGCGTGGGGTCCTCCACCACGGCGAAGCTCCAGGGAAGGTCGGGGCGCTCCGACTCCGCCGCCAGCTGCTTGCCGATGCGATCGACGTACTGCTGCAGCGCCTGGTTGTCCACCAGCCCCAGCTGCTGCGACACCTCGCGCGCGGCCTGCTGGCCGATCTGGATCTCCTGCGCCTCGGAGATCAGCGCCAGCTGCCGCTGTCCGGTGACGGGATTGACCGCGCACCCCGCGGCCACCGCGCACAGCAGGGCAACCGCGGCGCCTGCCCGCGCCCGCCCGCCAGGGATCCGCCTCTTCGTCATCGTCCCCTCCTCGCTCACGGAATGCCTCGCGCCGTCACACCGCCCGCGGGGCGGGCAAAAAGCACACCCCGCGCCCCGCGGCGGACGGCAGGACGTCCTTGACAACGAGGCCCGTCCGCGCCCAATCATCCTGCCGTTCGCACACCCACGCCGCGCTCCGTCGTGCCCGGCGCGGGCCGCGCCTTTCCGGTTGGACCCTGCGCCTGCGCGATGACGTCGTCCCGCCCTGCCGCCCCCGTGGCCGGCGTGCTGCTGGCCCTTGCCCTGGCCCCGTGCAGCAGCCGGGGCGGCGGCACCACGCCGCCGGTGGTCACCCGTCCCCCGCCGTTCGAGGCGGAGTGCGCTCCCGTGGGGGGGAGCGTGGGCACGCGCGAGAACGGGTACCAGGGGATCTGGTACATGAACCAGCCCCAGGCCGGCGAGTACCGCTACAAGTACAGCGGCGGCCTGGCCACGTATCCCCAGCAGCACGTTCCGCTGGCGGTGTACGTCCCCGCCGTGCACCGCACCTTCTTCGTCTACGGCGGCAGGGCGCCCGGGCGCGACAGGGTGCGGAACGTGATCTCGTTCTACGACCACGCCACGGGGCGGGTGCCGCGCCCGGTGAGCGTGCAGGAGCGGTCCACCAACAACGCGCACTTCAACCCCACGCTGGCGGTGGACCGGAGCGGCTACCTGTACGTGTTCGCCAACATCCATGGCGGCTACACGGCGCTCTCGCACATCTACCGCAGCACCTGCCCGTACTCCATCAGCGCCTTTACGCCGGTGCGCACCGACACCTTTTCGTATTCGCAGGTGTGGACCACGGACCAGGGGATGGTGTGGCTGCACACGCGCTACGGGGTGTACAACTGGCGCTTCCTGTGGTGGTCCACCAGCCCCGACGGCATCACGTGGACGCCTCCCAGGCAGCTGACGCGGATGCCGCGCGGCAACTACCAGATCAGCTGGGCGGAGGGGGAGAGGGTGGCCACGGCCTTCGACTACCACCCGCGCCTGACGGGGCTGAACGGCCGCACCAACCTGTACTACGTGGAGTCGCTGGATCACGGCGCCACCTGGAGGACCGTGCAGGGCCGGACGGTCGCCACGCCCATGACCGGAATTCGCGACAACCCGGCGCTGGTGCGCGACTATGAGGCCGAGGGGCTGCTGGTGTACCTCAAGGACATGAAGTTCGACGCGCGGGGGCGGCCCATCATCCTCTACCTCACCGCCCGCGGCCACGCGGCGGGCCCGGAGGGCGGGCCGCGCGTGTGGCGCACGGCGCGGTGGACGGGGACGGAGTGGGAGTTCCGCGTCGTGGGCGAAAGCGACCACAACTACGATCACGGGTCGCTGTACGTGGAGGCCGACGGCAGCTGGCGGGTGATCGCGCCGCTGGACGCCGGGCCGCAGCCGTACATGACCGGCGGCGACATCGTCACGCTGCGCAGCACGGACCAGGGGCAGACGTGGCGGCGCGAGCACACGCTGGCCGCCGCGCCGGGGCGACCGTACACCTACGTGCGCGGCCCGGTGAACGCCCATCCGGGCTTCTACGCCATGTGGGCGGACGGCAACGCGGCGGACCCGTCCACCAGCGACATCATGTTCGGCACGGCGGACGGCCGCGCCTTTCGCCTTCCCACCCGGATGACGGAGGAGGCGATGCGTCCCTCCGCCGTCGATGCCGGCGGCAACTGACGAAGGGTCTCACGGGAGGCCTCGGCGGAACGTGCGTGAGTGCGAAAGTGCGAAAGTACGCGAGTGCATTCGGCACCATCGGCGGCGCGCGGGGGACCACGAAGGTGAACACCCGCCGGGCGAGATCCGCGAGCCCAGGGCGGAGCTTGTGGCATTTCTAGCCGCGGGTTTCAGCCCGTGGTCCGGAGCGAGCGCCAAACCACCGCGCGTTTTTGTGTGATGAGCAGGGGACGAGGATGTTTGGCGTTCATCGGCTCCTAATCCCCGGCGGCCAACTCCCCTCGGGGAGACGGCATCCAACGGCACGTCCGCGGGATCGGTCCCGCGACGAGATCATCATCCATCCATCCAGGAACGCTCCCGGTGCACCTCCATCTTTCACGTAGACACCGCGCGGTGCTCCCGCTGCTGGCGGTGCTGGCCGCCGCGCCCGCGGCCGCGCAGGACGCCCTTCCGCTGCACCTGTTCGCCTACGACCGCGCGGCGCCGCTGGACCTGCAGTCGAGCCCCATCGGCGAGGAGGACGGCGTGGCCATCCACCAGATCAGCTACGCCAGTCCCAAAGGCGGCCGCGTCACCGGTCGGCTGTTCGTGCCGCGGGGGGCGGGGCCGTTCGCGGGCGTGGTCCTGGCGCACGGGATGCCCGGCAACGCGGAGGCCTTTACCGGGCGCGGCGTGTACATCGCGCGGCACGGCGCGGTGGTCATCGCCATCGACGCGCCGTTCAACCGACGCCCGGGTGGGCCGCTGACCTTCACGCCGCGGGACAGCGCTGACCAGGTGCAGTACGTCATCGATCTGCAGCGCGCGGTGGACGTGCTGGTGGCGCGGCCGGACGTGGACAGCGCGCGGCTGGCGTACGTGGGGCGCAGCTACGGCGGGGCCATCGGCGCGCTGTTCGCCGGCGTCGAGCGGCGGATGAAGACGTACATCCTGGCGGTGGCGGACGGCGGCGTGACCACGCGCTTCACCGCGCCCGGCGCGCCGCCTCCGCCGCCGGGGCAGGAGGCGCAGGCGCGGGCGTGGCTGGCGTCCATGCAGCCCATCGAGGGAATCCGCTTCATCCACCGCGCCAACGCGCCCATCCTCTTTCAGAACGCGCGGCGCGACCAGGCCGTCCTTGTGCCGCGCGCGGAGGCGCTGCACGCCGCGGCGACGGGGCAAAAGGAGGTGAAGTGGTATGATACGGAGCACCCGCTGAACGCGCAGGCGTACGCGGACCAGCTCCAGTGGCTCAGCCGGACGGTCGGCACCACGCCGCCGGGCCCGGAGGACGAGGCCGGCCCGCGCATTCCGCCGCCCCCCGCGCCGAGCCCCTGAACGGCTGATTCGCGCGCAGGAAGCGGAGAACAAGAGAGACGCGGAGTGGCTCCCTGCCGTTCCGCGTCCTTCCGCCCCCGCGGCAGCCCCGGGGCGGCGGCCGCCAAGGCTCGCAGGCGCAGCGCCGGTCCGCGCGGAAGAGTGTCACGCGAAGGACGCGGAGGAAAACGAAAGGACGCGAAGGGTGGATGGTAACCCTTCGCGTCTTTCCGCTTTCACCTGGCTCGCATCCCTGGCCGCCTTTTCCGACACAACTTGATCGTAAGAACTTATCCCGCTACTGTTCCACATGTACCCAGGACGAGAAGATACCCCTACCCGCGAGAACCGATGATCCGAATCGCTCGCTCCGCGGCGCTGAGCGCCGTGGCGTTGCTGGCCGCCTGCGCCGACGCGCCCACCGCACCGCGCGCCGCCGCGGAAATCCTGACGCCGGCGCTCAACACGTACCCGGCACCCGTGCTCTCCGTGAGCAACTCCGGCGGATACCCGTTGATCAGCTGGTCCGCACTGTCCGGCGCCACCAGCTACAGCGTTGCGCTGACCGTCACCACCACCGAAACCAACCGCCAGACGGGCGAAAGCTCCTCGGATTACGACGAGTACCCGCTGGGCAGCACCACCGGCACCAGCTATCTGGACTCCGCCCACGCGTACCTGGGGCAGAGCATGTGCACCTATCTGAACTATCCCGTCGTCTACCGCGAGATCTGGCGCTACAAGGTGACGGCCACCTTTTCCGGGGGCACCTCCAGCAGCACCGTCGCCGCGCCCGTGATGCAGTGCTGACCGGGGCCGCCTGACCGGCCGGCCATGCCGCCTGTGCCGAGGCCCGATGCAGGGCTGGCTCCCCGCGCGGGCGCCGGCCCTTCGTCATCTGTCGATCGGGGTCGCGAGTGCTTGCGGCGATGCGCACCGTGCCCGAAACTCGGGGCACGGGAGGAACCGGCTCCCGCGTTCTTCCGCATCCGCCAATCCGACCGTGGCCCAGCCGATCTCACTGCGCCTCTCGCTTCTCTCCGAGACGCTCGCCGTCTGCCGGCTCGGGCCGGACGCACCCGTGCCGGACTGGGCGTGGACGGGCGAGCCCGCGTCGGTCACCCGCACTTGCGACGAGCTGTCCATCGTCTGCCGCGCGGATGCGGTGCCGGACGGCGTGCGGCGCGAGGACGGCTGGCGGTGCCTCAAGGTGCAGGGTCCGCTGGACTTCGCCCTCACGGGCATCATGGCGCGGCTGACGGAGCCGCTTGCCGCGGCCGGCATCTCCGTCTTCGTCCTCAGTACCTATGACACCGACTACGTGATGGTCCGGGCGCAGAACCTGGAGCGCGCGACCGATGCGCTTCGTGGGGCTGGGCACCGCATCGGCTGAGGCCGCGGCCGCTGTACAAAGGGG
>DATABT010000039.1:0-11590 GCA_036259455.1 Longimicrobium sp.
CGGGCGGCGCAGGTCCAGGTAGCGGTAGCGCAGCCGCAGGTCCTCGCCGGGCAGCTCCTCGTCCGCGGCGTAGTCCACCTGGATGGGAAGCGGCTCGGCGCGGGTCAGCACCTCCAGCCCCGTGGCGCGGACCTCGATCTCGCCCGTCTCCAGCTTCTCGTTCAGCTGCCCGTGGATGCGGGGGAATACCGTGCCGTCCACCCGCACCACGTCCTCCGGCCCCAGCCGGCGCGCCTCGGCCAGCACCTCCGCCGGCGTCCACGACGGGTCGAACGACACCTGCACGATTCCCTCGCGGTCGCGCAGGTCCATGAACACGATGCCGCCCAGATCGCGGCGGCGGTGCACCCAGCCGGCCACGGAGACGGGATTGCCGGCGTCCGCCGCGCGGAGCGAGCCGGCGGCGCGGGTACGGTAGGCGGTAGCGAGAAAGTCCGTCATGCGCTCAGGGAGGGCGCCTCGCGCCGCGCGCCGCCGGTGCGTGCGGCGCGCCGGGCGCGAAGGCGCGTGTACACGTAAGTGGCGGCGATCACCCCCGCCGCGTCGGCAAACCAGTCCAGCACGTCGGGCGAGCGGCCGGGCACGAACATCTGGTGCACCTCGTCCGTCGCGCCGTACAGCAGGCCGAGCACGGCCCCCACCGCCAGCGGCAGCACGGAGCGGTCCGCCGCCCAGACCAGCAGCCACCCCAGCAGCGCATACGCGCCAAAGTGCGCCGCCTTGTCGATCCCCGGCACCCCGGGCCCCGGCAGCCGCGGCTGGGCGGAGAGGTTGAAGATCACGGTGGCCCAGGCGATGGCGGGGAGCCAGAACAGCAGGCGCCTCACGCCTCCTCCGATTCCGCCAGCACCGCCATGAACTCCTCCGGCGACGCCGCCGCGATCAGCCGCTCGCGGAAGCCGTCGCGGCGAACCAGGCGCGAGATGCGGCCCAGCGCCTTCACATGCGCTCCCGCTTCGGACTCCGGCCCCACGAGCAGAAAGAGCAGCCGCACCGGCTGGCCGTCCAGCGACTCGAACTCCACCGGCCCGCCGGTCACGCCGGCCGCCATGGTGAGCGCGGGTACGCTCTCCGCCTTGCCGTGGGGAATGGCGACCCCGCTCCCCACGCCCGTGCTCAGCACGCGCTCGCGCTCGCGTACGGCCTCCAGGACGGCGCCCGCGTCGTCCACGGCGCCGGATTCGCGCAGCACCTCCACGAGCTCCTCCAGCAGCGCCTCCTTGGAAGCGCCCCGCAGGGGCACGCGCACGCGCTCGGGGGTGAGCAGCTCGCTCAGCAGCAACTTGCCGACTCCGGGCCGATAAAAGGATCAGGCCACGCCGTGGCGTGGCCGGGGTGTGGACCTTGCAAACTAACGTCCATACCGCGGGCCCTGCAAGCACGGGGGAACCCATGGCCGGGCGCGGTGAATCACGTAGATTGCCGCGTCCAGACAGGGAACTCGAAAGCCGCACGGATGATCGCCACGCCCCAGCAGGTTCAGACCGACGCCCGCCCCGACCTGGTGGGCCTTCTTCCCGACGAAGCCGAGGCCGCCCTCAAGGCGCACTTCGCCACCCGCGGGCAGCCGGCCTACCGCGCCGGGCAGGTGGTGCGCTGGCTCTACGAGCGCGGCGCCTTCTCCTTCGCCGAGATGACGGACCTGCCCCAGGCGGAGCGCGCCGCGCTGGCGGAGGCCTTCATCTTCACCGCGCCGGAGCCCGCCAAGGTCTCGCGCTCCGTCGACGGCACCGCCAAGCACCTGTGGCGCCTGGACGACGGCGAGCTCATCGAGTCCGTGCTCATCCCCACGCCCACCCGGCTGACGCTCTGCATCTCGTCGCAGGCGGGGTGCGCCATGGCGTGCACCTTTTGCGCCACCGGCTGGGCGGGTTACCGCCGGCAGCTCACCGCCGGGGAGATCGTGGCGCAGTTCCGCGGCGCGCGGCGATGGGCGCAGGAGAACGGCTACGACGACGTCACCAACATCGTCTTCATGGGGATGGGCGAGCCGCTGATGAACCCAAAGGCGCTCTTTCCCACCCTCTCCATCCTGAACCGCGGCTACAGGTTCGGCGCGCGGCGCATCACCATCTCCACCGTGGGCGTGGTGCCGGGGATCATCCGCCTGGCCGAGATGCCGGAGCAGTACCGGCTGGCCATTTCCCTCCACGCGCCCAACCATGAGCTGCGCCAGCGGCTCATCCCGCTGGAGAAGAAGTATCCGCTCCCGGAACTGCTGGACGCCCTGCGCCGCTTCGACGAGGCGGGCGGCAAGCGCATCACCTTCGAGTACGTGATGATCGACGGCGTCACCGACCAGCCGGAGCTGGCGGACGAGCTGGCGAGCGTCGTGAAGGAGTTCACGGCGTTCGTGAACCTGATCCCCTTCAACCCCATCCCGGGCACGGACTGGCAGCCCAGCAAGCGCGCGCGGCTGGACTGGTTCGTGGAGCGGCTCAAGCGCCAGGGCGTCACCGCGTACGTCCGGGAGTCGCGTGGCCGTGACATCGCCGCCGCCTGCGGCCAGCTTCGCGCGGAGGTCACGGAGGGCCGCACGCCCGTGCAGATGGGTTCGCTCTGAAGCCCGCCGGGTGGACGGGAACTCAGCCGTTCCCGTCCGGCTCGCCCACCAGCAGCGCACGCTTGCCGCGCAGCAGACCGTTCTCCAGCCGGAGCAGCAGCATGGCGCGTTCGCGCTCCCCGTGCTCGCTCACCTGCTCCACCCGCGCGGAGAGCCGCTGCGCCACGAGCGTGAGGTCGCGAACGTCCCTGCGCAGCTCCCTGATCTCGTCGCGATCCTCCCGCAAGCGCTCGGAGAGCTGGAACATGGTGCGCACCAACTCGTAGAGCGACTTCCACATGCTCAGGCCGGGCTCAGGCGCGCCAGCACGTGGCGCGTGCTTTCGCGCAGGCGCACGATGTCGTGCTGCTGCTCGTCGAGTGAGTAGAGCAGGTGCCGCATCTGGCCCAGCAGGCGCTCGACGAGGGTGGGGTAGCCGTCCTCGTACGTGGCGTCCCACCCCATGGGAATGGCCGCGGCCTCCCTTGCCACGAACCCGCCGGGCGGGGGCACCATGAACTGGTCGTCGGCGATCGCCGGAACGCTTGCGGGCCCGGCCGCTGCACGGTCACGATCGAGTGCTTCCTGGAGCTTCTTCTTGCGACTGGAACGCATTCTCGCCTCCTTCAGGCCCGGATCCCACCCCGTGCGGAGCCGGTCCGCTCCGCGACGCATCTAGGGGTAATCACGCCACCGGGGTGCCATCAAGGGCTGAATTCGGAGCGCTCCGTCCACGCCAGCCGCGGCACGGCCCTCCGCCGCCGAATCTGGCGGAAATGCTGGGACGGGCCAGTTTCGGCGCTCCGTTTGCGCCTGCCGTGCACGCCTCCTCCGAGCGGCATTGTTCACTTTCTCACCGTTTTCTACCGCCACCCCGTTCGCGCGGCGCGGCCGCAGGATAGATTGCCTGGCAGGATGGCCGACTACCGAGCTGCGCACGAATGCCGAAAGACACTCCCTTCGCCTGGGTGAACCACACCGTCACGGCCGGCGAGGCCGGCCACACCGTGCAGGAGATCCTCACCGGCCCCATGGGCGTGTCGCGCCGCATGATCCAGCGGCTCACGCGCGCCAGGGGGCTGCAGCACAATCGCCGCGCCGCGTGGCTCAACGCCAGGGTGCGCGCCGGCGACGTCGTCTCCGCGCGCGTGCATCCCGCCGAGTCCGGTGGACTCGCGCCGGTACCCATGGACCTGCGCGTCATCTACGAAGACGCGGACGTGCTCGTCGTCGACAAGCCGCCGTTCCTGCTGGTGCATCCCACTTCGCCGGCGCAGGACCGCACGCTGGCGCATGGCGTGGCGCACCACCTCGGCGAGCGCGGCGTGCACGCGAAGGTGCATCCCGTGCACCGCGTCGACCGCGACACGTCGGGGCTGGTGGTGTTCGCGAAGACGGCGCACGCCCACCACCGGCTGGACGTGCAGCTTCGTTCGGGCGCGTTGAAGCGCGAGTACCTGGCCCTGGTGGACGGCACGATGGAAGGGGATCGGGGCGTCATCGCCGCGCCGATCGGACGGGACCCCCGCAATCCGGTGCTGCGCGTGGTGCGCGGGGACGGCGACCCCGCGGTGACGCGGTGGGAGGTGGCGGGGCGGTATCCCGGCGCCACGCTGGTGCGGCTGGAGCTGGAGACGGGGCGGACGCACCAGATCCGCGTACACCTGCTGCACGCGGGGCATCCGGTGCTGGGGGACAGGCAGTACGGGCGAAAGGGGCTGCACGCCATCAACCGCCAGGCCCTTCACGCCGCGCGTCTCGCGTTCGCGCATCCCACGTCCGGGGAGCGGATCGGGCTGGAGGCGGAGCTTCCGCCGGACATGCGGGCGGCAGTCGAACGGCTGAACGACGAAGCGGCCCGGCGCTGAAGGCACCGGGCCGCTTTCCCTCCTCCATCGAACATCATCACGAGCGGCTCAATACCGATTCCTCCGATTTTCTGTGCACAACGGAAGAAGACCTTCGTTCCTCAGTTCCGCACGGGAGCCTGGAGGAATCGGTACTACTGCTCCGGCGCCTCCGCCGCGGGGGCTTCGCTCTCCGCCCAGTCCTTCCCGAGCACCACGGTCACGTCGACGAAGACGTTGCTGTCCGGGCGGGCGTAGACGCGGGGGATGGCCATCTCGTCGGCAACGGAGCGGGCCAGCTCCATGCGGCCCACCCGGTCCAGCACGAGCGACGTGTCGGGCGCATAGCCGGTCGCGTTGCCCACGTAGACCACGTCGAACCCCACGTCGCGGAGCATCGTCCGTCCCTTCGCCGCCAGGCCGGGGACGCCGGACGCGTTCAGCACCTCCACCCGCACGCGGCCGGCCGGCTTCGGCGCCACGCCGGGCTCCGTCACGCCGTGATCGCCCGACCGCGTGGCGGCAGAGCCCTGCCGCCCCCGCACCAGCCCCGCCGCCAGCGAGCCGACCAGCACCGCCACGACGAGGAGCGTGAGGAAGAGCCCGATCGTCTGCAGGCGCTTGCCCGTGGCGCTGGGGGCCGCGGCGGGCCTACGCGCCCTGGACCTGCTCATACAGGGCCTGCGTCTCGGGGTGCAGGATGGAGCCGCTTTCCGTCACGTGGCGCACACGCGCCTCCACCACCTCGCGCATCACCGCGTCCATGTCGTGCGGCATGCGGGCGCGCAGCGCGGCCGTCCACTCGGGCTCGTAGCGGCGCCCCGGCTCCAGGAAGTCCGCCAGGTAGAGCGCGCGCCCCAGCCGGCCAAAGCGCGCGGAGCCCAGGGTGTGATAGCGGACGGCATCCAGCAGCTCCGGGTCTGCCTGGCCCGCCAGGCGCTCGGCGGCGGCGGGCCCGTGCAGCAGCTTGCCGGGAAGGTGGCGAAAGGCCTCGGGAACGAGCGGACGCAGCTCGTCGGGCGGGGCCTCGCGGAGAACGTCGTGCAGCCAGCCCGCGGCCAGCCAGCGCGTGCGCTCGTGCTCCGGCAGCCCCAGGCCGTCGGCCCACTCGCCCAGCAGGGCGGCCACGCGGCCGATGTGCGCGCGACGCTTTTCCGAGGCGCGCGTCCAGTCGGGAAGCTCGCCGCGGGCGGCCGCGCGCACCACGGTGCTCAGGGGCCGCTCACTCGTCAAAGCCGCGGCGGACATACGGTTCAAGGATGGCGCGGTTGCGGATGGAGGTGTGCGACAGGTAGTTGAAGCCCTTGAGCTCCACGCCGCTCCCGATGCGGCAGCTGTCGATGCGGCAGCAGGGGCCGATCACCGTCTCTTCGCCAATGGTCGTTCTTCCCTCCAGCACGCACCAGGGATAGACGATGGTGTCGCGGCCGATCTCCACGTCCACGTCAACCAGCACGGCTTCGGGAAGGAGAAAGGTGACGCCGCCGTCCATCAGCCGGCGAACGATGCGGTCGCGGATGATGGACGAGGCGCGGGCCAGCCCCTCGCGCGTGTGCACGGCGAACCCCTCCGGGTCGCGCATCACCGGCGCGCCGGGAAGCGCCTCGCGCAGCACGCCCGGATCGCCGCCGGGACGCAGGCGTTCGGCTCCGTCGGGACCGAGCCAGGCAGCCACCATCTCCCCGTCGCTCCCCTGTAGCAGCGCATCCTGTCCGGAAGCGAGAAGGTGGGAGAGCGCGGGTCCCGCCAGCGGAGCCGCGCCGTCCAGCGCCAGCACCCGCCCGTCCGCCGCCGCGAGCGCGTCGTCGAGCGAATCCACCAGCCGCACTTCGGCGGGGACGTCGGCGAACAGCTCGGGGGACAGCTCGTGCCCGCCGGCGACCAGCACGCGCGCGGGACCCAGCGTGGCCAGCGCGTGCACCGCGTGCCACGCCAGCGGGCGCCCCGCCAGGGGATGCAGGTAGGTGGAAAGCCGCGAACCCAGGGGCTCGGACTCCGGCTTCCTCAGCGCGAGGACGACGCCGGTCCACGGAGCCATGGGAACGGTCAGCTTCCGACGGCGCGAAGCGCGTCCCGCGAGATGCGGTTCTGCTCGTCGACGAAGATGAACTGCGGCCGGTACCGCTCCATCTCCGCCTCGTCGTACTGCCCGTAGCTGATGACGATGACCTTGTCGCCGGGATGCGCCAGCCGCGCGGCGGCGCCGTTCAGGCAGATCTCGCCCCCGCCGCGCTCGCCGGGAATGACGTACGTCTCGAAGCGCGCGCCGTTGTTGACGTTGACGACGCTCACCTGCTCGAACTCCAGCAGGTCGGCGGCCTCCATCAGCACCGGGTCGATGGTGATGGAGCCGATATAGTTGAGATCCGCGCCGGTCACCGTGGCCCGGTGGATCTTGCTCTTGCACATCGTGCGAAGCATCGCAGTCTCCCGCTGGTTCCGTTGAGGGCCGCTGCGTGTGATCAGGGCAGCACGGCGTTGTCGATGAGCCGCGTTCTGCCCACCCTTGCCGCCACCAGGAGCACCGTCCCGGGCGACGCCTGCGCCACCGGCTCCAGCGTAAGCGGATGCACCACTTCCGCGTATCCGGGCTCCACGCCCGGCACCGAGATGGCGTTCCACAACGAGGCCCGGAGCGCCTCCGCGTCCCGCTCGCCCGCGGCGAACAGGGCACGGCTCCGTTCCAGGCCGCGCGAGAGCGCACGCGCGCGCTCCCGTTCCTCCCCCGAAAGATACACGTTGCGCGAGCTCATCGCCAAGCCGTCGGGCTCGCGCACGATCGGCGCCACCTCCACCCGCACCCCCTGGTCCAGGTCCAGCGCCATGCGCCGGATGAGCGCCGCCTGCTGAAAATCCTTCTGCCCGAATACGGCCACGTCGGGCTGAAAGATTCCGAACAGCTTGGCCACGACGGTCAGCACGCCGCGAAAGTGGCCGGGGCGCACCTCGCCCTCCATCCGCTCCGCCAGCACGCCGGGGACCACGGACACCTGCGGCTCGCCGAGCGGATACATCTCCTCCACCCCCGGCGCAAAGACCAGGTCCACGCCGCGGCCGCGCGCCATCTGCAGGTCGCGCTGCAGGTCGCGGGGGTAGCGGGCCAGGTCTTCGCTGGGCCCGAACTGCAGCGGGTTGACGAAGATGGACATCGCCACGAAGTCCGCCCGCTCGCGCGCGCGGTCCACGAGGGACAGGTGCCCCTCGTGCAGGTACCCCATCGTGGGCACCAGCGCGACGGTGCCGCCGCCCATCCGCGCCTCGCGCACGGCGCGGCGCACCTCGCCGATGGTGTGGACGAGGCGCATCTGCGTCGCGGTCGCCATCAGAAGGTGTGCTCCGGCCCGGGATACTCCCCGGACTTCACCGTCCGCACGTACTCCTTCACCCCGTCGCCCGCGACCTGGCCCACGTCCGCGAACTTGCGCAGAAAGCGCGGCGCGAAGCCGGGGTTGAGCCCCAGCATGTCGTGCAGCACGAGCACCTGGCCGTCGCAACCCGCCCCCGCGCCGATGCCGATGGTGGGGATCTCCAGCGCCTCCGTCACCGCCTGCGCGACGTTCCCGGGGACCAGCTCCAGGACCAGGGAAAAGGCGCCCGCCTCCTGCAGCCGCAGCGCGTCCTCCAGCAGCCGGTCGGCGGCGTCCTGCTGCCGCGCCTGCACGCGCGTGCCGGTGACGTTGACGGACTGCGGGGTGAATCCCAGGTGCCCCATGACCGGAATGCCGGCGCGCGTCAGGGCACGAACGGTGTCGCAGGTCTCCGGCGCGCCGCCCTCCAGCTTTACGGCGGAGGCGCCGGTCTCCTGCAGCACGCGGCCCGCGTTGCGCAGCGCGTCTTCGCGGGTGACCTGGTAGGTAAGAAAGGGGAGGTCTACGACGAGCAGGGCCCGGTCCACGCCGCGGCGCACCGCGCGGGCGTGGTGGATCATGTCGTCCAGCGTCACGGGGAGCGTGCTGTCCAGGCCCAGCACCACCTGGCCCAGCGAGTCGCCCACCAGCACCACGTCCACGCCGGCCGCGTCCACCAGCCGGGCGAACAGGTAGTCGTACGCCGTGATCGCGGCGATCCTGTCGCCGCGGCGCTTCATCTCGCGGAGGTCCGCCGCGGCCAGCCGCCGCGCTCCGCCACCACGCTCCGTGGACATGGCTCGGATATCCGCGAAAAGGGGCCGCCGCCACGCCGAGACAGGGCGGGTGACGGCGGGTTGACGGGCCGTGAAGCTAATCCGATGTTGAGGGGGTGTCAAACCCGATCCGCTACGATCCCCTTCTGGTCCGCGCCGTTTCGGCCGAGCTGCGCGCCGCGCTGCAGGGCCGCCTCGCGCAGCCGCAACCCGTCTTCGACCGCGACCTTTCGTGCACGCTGCCGCTGGACGGCGGCGAGGTGCTGCGCTTCGACCTGCATCCGCGCCGTGGCTGGATCCGGGTGAGTGCGAAAGCGCGAGAGTACGAAAGCGCGAACGTGGAGGATGCGGATCCTTCCGCGCGCGTCCTCCGCGTCAGCGCGCCGGCGGACGAGCGGCTGCTGCGCATCGACCTGCACGAGGGCGGGCGGTTCCGCGGCGGCAAGCGGTCGCTGGTGATCGAGCTGCACACCAATCAGTGGAACGCGCTGCTCATCGACAGCGAAGACCGGCGCATCGTCTCCGCCCTTCGCGCGCGCGACGCGGGCGGACGCAGCCTGCGGCCCGGCGCGTTCTACCAGCCGCCCGCCCCCGCGCGCCGCATCGCCGCCGGCAAGCCGCGCGACGAGCTGTGGGAGGCGTGGACGTCCACCCTGGCGCCGCTGCCGCCCGCGGAGCGCCCGCGGGAGCTGGTGCGCCGCTTCGCCTACGCCAGCCCGCTGAACGCCGCCGCGCTGCTGGGCCCCGCGGCTCTGGTGGATGACGATTCGGCGCTGGAGGCGGCGTTCGAGCGCTGGTGGGAGGTGGCGGACGGGGATGACGAGGGCGCGTTCATCCTGCAGACGCCCGCCGGCCCGCAGCCGTACCCGATGGCGCTGGATGGATTCGAATCCGCGCGCGCCGATTCGCTCCTCGCGGCAATGGAGACGATCGCCGCCGCGGCGCCGGTGGAGGCGGAGGAGGCCAAGCCCGGCCCCGACCTGCTGGGGCAGGCACGCCGCCGGATGGCCGCGGCGGAGAAGCGCATCGAGCGGATCCGGGAGGAGCTGGCCGGCGTGGGCGAGGCGGACCGTCTCCGCGCGCAGGCGGACCTGCTGCTGGCGCACCTGGACTGGGCCGAGCCGGGCGATGCGTCCGTCGTGCTGCCGGGTTTCGACGGCGGCGAGATGGAGATCGCGCTGGACCCCAGGCTCAAGCCGCACGAGAACGCGGAGCGCCTGTACGAGGAAGCGCGCCGCCTCGCCCGCGCCGAAGCGCGCCTCCCCGAGCTGCTGGAGGCCGCGGAGAAGGAGATGGAGCGCTGGAGCGGTGCCGTCGCGGCGCTGGAGCGCGGCGAAACGCCGGAGTGGGTGGAAGGCGCCCTCCGCCGCGCCGGCACCAGGGAGCGACGGACCGCTCCTCAGCCTGGCGAGCGGCTGCCGTACAGGGTTTACCGCACGTCGGGCGGACTGGAGGTGCGCGTGGGCCGGTCATCGAAGGACAACGACCGGCTGACGTTCGGGCACGCGGCGCACGGCGACGTGTGGCTGCACGCGCGCTCCGTCCCCGGCAGCCACGTGATATTGCGCTGGACGGAGGAGGGCGCCCCGCCCGCGCGCGACCTGGAAGAAGCGGCTACGCTCGCCGCACTGTACAGCAAGGCGCGCACGTCCGGCACCGTGGCCGTGGACTGGACGCGCCGCAAGTACGTCCGCAAACCGCGCAACGCCCCGCCCGGCCGCGTCGCCATCCTCCACGCCAGGACCCTCTTCGTCGCGCCCGACCCCGCCGTCGAGGAGCGCCTTCGCGTGGAGCCTGGCTGAGGAAAAAGATAGGCCTCACGCAGAGTTAGCAGAGTTAGCAGAGTTTTCTCGTGCCGGCTTCCAGACATCCTCGCGAAGGCGAAGCACTTCCGTTAATGGGCAGAGGTTTACGTTGTGGACAGGCCATACCGCTCCTTTTTTGCCGTGAGGTTTGGTTATGAAGGATGTGAATCGGATCATGGGGGTGATCGTGCACACCGCGTATCGCCTTCACAGTGAGGTTGGTCCGGGGTTGATGGAGGGGTTCTATCAATCCGTCATGGCCCACGCGCTGGAAAAACAGGGCTTACAGGTAGAGAAGGAGAAGAAAATTCCTTTCGAGTGGGAGGGAGTCAGGATCGCGGAGGCCTGTCGGCTGGATCTGCTCGTCGAGGGGTGGGTGATCGTCGAGTTGAAGTCAGTGGAGCGGCTCCATCCTGTCCACCACAAGCAGGTGCTCACCTACTTGCGCCTCACGGACCTCCCGGTGGGGCTGCTGATCAATTTCGGGGAGCTCAGTCTGAAGAACGGGGTTCATCGCATTCTGAACAACCGATCCTCGACCGCCGCTATGGTGTCCAGCGACGGATGGGGAGAATCCCGGCCTAGAAGGGTGTTGAAGAAATCGTCTGGCTAGTGGATGTGGATAACCTGAAGCACTTCGCGGCCCTCCCAGGTTCTGGCCTCCACCGCAGCACCACCGGACAGCCAGGCAGTCTCTGGTGAGGCCTCCAGGCCTGCGGAGCGCGGTTTCTGGGCCGAAAACGCGCTCCGATGCGCTGGGATTGAGGTGCAGATCCCCCGCTGCGCACCGCCTGCGCTCCCGCGGGACGCCTGCGGCCCCGAAACGCCGCCAATCGCTTCAGGTTCTGCACCGCTCCTGTGAGCAGCGCCTGTACCCCCACCCGCGCCTCTCCGCGGACCCGCGCGCGATCCATCCCGTGCAGCGTCTTCGCCTCGGCGAAGGTGTGCTCGCTACGCGGCCTCAGCTTGCGGCTGACCTGGTATCCGCGCGTCTTCTGGAGTTCTCGTACCCGGTTGCGGGCCCGCGCCGGTCTTGATCCGCATCGAAACGCGCGCAGGCCACGGCGCCGGCAAGCCGACCACGAAGCAGATCGAAGATGTGACCGATCAGCTGTCGTTCTTGGTGAAAGCGCTCGGGATGAAAATCGCGTTCTGAATCGAGCGATGAAGAAGGTCAACCTCGCTGAAATCGAGGAGCAGGAGCGCCGCTCGCCAAAAGGCAAGTATCACGCGTTTTACAAAGAGATCTCGATGGCGCTCGGCCGTGAGCGCG
>DATABT010000040.1:0-4722 GCA_036259455.1 Longimicrobium sp.
GCTTCCCGCGGCGCTCGCGGGTGCCGCCGTCGCGGCGGTGCTCGGCGCCACGGGGCCGGTGCTTTCCGCGGAGCCGCGCATCCCGCCCCGCGCGGCCGTTCCACGCGGCGCCGTCCTCGAGGTGGAGACGGTCGGCGTTCAGCGCGGCCTTCCTCCGCGCGGCCGGTAGCCTCCATCGGCCGCGCGGCAACCCTTTCCTGCGTCCGTCAGTCCAACAGTTGTTGGAGATAAATCCGGGACATCTCACCTGAACCAGGAATTCGCACGATGGTGCATCGAACGATCACACGCGCCACGCTCCTTCTGCTCGCCGTGGCGCCGGCGGCCGCGTGGGCCCAGCCCGGGTCGGACGCGGTGGTGGTGCGGACGGCGGAGGGCGCCCGCGCCGACTCCGTGCTCACGGTGCTGGAGGCGCAGGGCTTCTCCGGGGTGGCGCTGATCGCCCGCGACGGCGAGGTGATCCTGCAGAAGGGCTACGGGATGGCGAACCGCGCGGCGGGCACGCGCATGTCTCCATCGACCCTGGTGCAGATCGGCTCGAACACCAAGGACTTCACCATCGTCGCCCTGCGCCAGCTGGAGCTGGCCGGCAAGCTGCGCCTGGACGATCCCATCACCCGCTACTTCCCCAACGTGCCGGCGGACAAGCAGGGGATCACGCTGGAGATGCTGATGCGGCACCGTGCCGGCTTCGACCGGCACCTGGGCGGCGACTTCGAGCCGATTGGCCGTGACGAGATGGTGGCGCGCGCCCTGCGCGCCCGGCTGCTGTTCGCGCCGGGGGACAGCACGAGCTACAGCAACATCGGCTACAGCCTGCTGGCCGCCGTGATCGAGCAGGTGTCGGAAAAGAGCTACGACCAGTACGTGCGCGACCACATCACCGGGCCGCTGGGGCTGCGCGAGACGGGGTTCACGGGGCTGGACCCCGCCCGCGTGGCGCACGGCTACAACGGCGACCGCGACGTCGGCGGGATCCTGGACCGCCCCCACGCGCCGGACGGGCCGTACTGGAATCTGCGCGGCAACGGCGGAATGGTTTCTACCGTGGGCGAAATGCACCGCTTTTATCAGGCGCTCTTCACCACGGAGCGGCTGCTGCCGGCGCCGGTTCGCGACCTGCACTTCAACCAGCGCGCCGGCGCGATGCTGGCCGGGTCCGACATGGTGAGCTTCTTTCTGTACAACCGCGTGCCGGGCACCGGATACGAGATCATCCTGGCGACCAACAGCGCGCAGATGCGGGGCCCGCGCGTGCGCCAGGCGCTGGCGCAGGCGCTGGGGCTGCCGCAGCCGGGCGGGCCCGGGGTGCAGGTGGAAACCACGGACGCGGGGCCACGGCCGGCCGCGGGCGCGGGCCCGCGCGCGACCACCACGGCGCAGGAGGGGCTGGAGCTTCCGCCGACGCCGGCGGCAGCCGCGGCGCGCCGCTACCTGGGCGCGTTCAACTCGGGCGACCCGGAGCAGATGCGGGCGTTTCTGCGGGAGCACGCGACCACCAACCCCGAGCGCTCGCTGGATGAGCGGGTGCAGGGATACCGCTCCATCTACGAGCAGACGGGCTTTCTGAGGCCGCTCCGCGTCGACGCCTCGTCCGAGACGCAGCTGACGCTGCACGTGCGCTCCGCCGTCCAGGGCGAGCTGCAGCTGATCTTCACCGTGGAGCCGCGGCCGCCGCACCGACTCGTAAGCGTGCAGATCGAGGCGGGAGATCGGTAGCGTTCCCGGCGAGCCCTTTCCCCCGCCGGGCCTTCTGCTCGTTCCTCGCCACGGCCGTCGACCCCTCCGCCAACCCCGGCGGAAACGTGGGGGAGAAGCAGCCTTCATGCACCAGATCGTCCCGTGCGTCGAAGAGCCGGGACCGTCAATGTGTGCGCGGCTGGATTCACCGTCACGGTCATCCATCTGAACGAAGCAAAGCACGCAGGAA
This sequence comes from Longimicrobium sp., assembly GCA_036259455.1. GTDB lineage: Bacteria > Gemmatimonadota > Gemmatimonadetes > Longimicrobiales > Longimicrobiaceae > Longimicrobium. The sequence continues at coordinate 1,931 of DATABT010000040.1, forward strand.
TTCCACGACGGCGGCACGGGCCGGCCCTTCGCCCTCGGCGAGCTGCAGCGGCGTGAGGCCGTCGCCCCCGACCGTCTCCACCATTCCGGGTGCGGCCTGGACCAGGAACCGCACCATCTCGGCTACGCGCGCGTCGACGCCCAGGCCCGCCACGTTCGGGTCGATCGCGGAGTGGAGCGGCGCATCGCCCCATCGATCGCGCACCGACGCGAGCGAGGGACGAATGCCGGCTACCAGCCGGGCGAGCGGGACGTTCGCGGTGCGCGCGGCCGCGTGCAGCACCGATCTACCTTCTACGTCGCGCCGGTCCACCAGCGCGGGGAGGCGGTCCAGCAGCACCCGCGCGACGCGGACCGACGACTCGCGGTTCCGGTGCCACGCCGCCAGGTGCAGCAGCGACTCGTCACCGCGGGCGGCGTGCGCGGCGAGCTCGGGCGCATGGTCCAGCAGGGCGCGCACGGTGATTTCGCCCGCCTTTCGTACCGCGATGGCGATGGGGGGATCGCCCGCCGTGCCGGTGGCCCGCACCAGGCCCGGCCGGACGCCGAGCAGCCAGTCCACCACGGCCGACGGCTCCTGGTCGCACCCGAAAACGGCGTAGTGCAAGAGCGTCCACCCGGTGCTGTCGCGCGCGTCCAGCAGGTGCGGGTTGCGCGCCACCAGCCGCGTGAGCATGGGAAGGTCCTGCCACTTCGCCGCGTGGTGCGCCGCCGTGGCGCCGTTCCTCTCCACCAGCGACGGGCTCGCGAGTTCGGTCAGAAGGCGGTCCGCGCGCTGCGCCATCAGCCGCATCACGAACGCGACGTCCGCGCGCTCGGTGCACGCCAGGCCCAGCCAGCTCGCGGCCCGCTCCAGCGCCGCGTCGTCCACGGCGGGCGGGTCGAGCGCATCCACGTGCAGGAGCAGCCGCCGGCTCTTGTCGCGGCAGAGTGACAGCTCCGTCCGCATCACCTCGGCTTCCTCCATCGTGGCCCGGCGGTCCTGGACGGCATCGGCGGCGCCCCGGCACTCGCCGCAGTGGCGCGCCCACTCGAAGTCGACCCGCATCTCGCGCCAGGTGATCCCGCGCCGCCGGAGCAGCGCGCGCTGGTACTCCGGTAGCGTGCCGGACACGCCGGCCGTGCGCGTCACGGCCTCGATCTGGTCCAGCCGCGCCCATGCGTCCCGGATCTCCGGATCCACCTCGCCTTCGGCCAGGCACCGGTGCCCTTCCTTCAGCTCCCGGGAGTCCAGCTCCGCCGTTCCGCACCCGGGGCACCGCCACGGCGCTTCCTCGAGCGACACGTGCCGCAGGACGACGTACGCCAGCGCATGGAGCACCGCCGCCGCCTCGTCGCGGGCTACGGCGTGGCCCAGTGCCACGCGGTAGGGGATCTCGCCCGACGCGTACTCGGCGCTCACGGGGGTGCCGCCGTGATACTCCAGCAGACACCAGCCGCGCGCGGCATAGTCGCGAATTCCGTCCACGTCGCCGCACACGAGCGTATGGCTCCGCGCCTGGATTTCGGGGATGCGCGGAAGGAGCGCCGCGTACGCCGCCTGTTCGCGCGCCCGGAGCGGCTTCTGGGGGAGAACCGAGTAATCGTACCAGATCCCCACGCGGGGCAGCTCGTGGGGATCCAGACGCGCCGCCAGAAAGAGCCTTAGAAAGAGCGCCTGCCGCCCTCGCACGTCGGGACGCGCCGGCGACTCCCAGCGATGCGACACGAACAGCACCACGTCGCAGCGCGTGTGGGGGACGAAAGCCTCCCGGGGCATGGCGTCGTGGCGCAGCAGACGCGGGTTCCGCAGCAGCCAGGCGGCGCTCACCACGGGAAAGCAGCCGTGGCACCGCTGGCCGGTGACGTGCTCGCACCAATCCGCCCACTCCGGGCTGCCCTCGGCCTGGAGGGGAGCGCACCCGTTCGCGGCTCGCAGGCTGGCCAGGCACGGCGCGAATGCCTCCCTCGCCGAGGCAGCCGACGTGCGATACCCGATCCCCGCCACCCTGGAGTCGGAGATCGGCGTGTCCGCGCGGCGGCGCCCGCATCGGCTGCACTGGCCGGCGAGAAAGTCGTCCATCGCTTAAACCGGCACGGAAGGGCGGAGATTTACACGAGGTGCGGCGACCGGGACAATACGCGGCCGCGTCGGCAGGACGCCAGAACGAAGCTCCGCGAGGCGTGATGCGGATTTCCGTGCGTGCGAAAGCCTCCCGGTTTCCCGCGGAGGTCGCGGGGAAACGGGAGAGCCTGCGTAAACGTGGCGCCGGTGTTCTCCACGTTGCGCCCGGGGCCCTCCCGGGCCGGAAGACGCGCCGACTCTCGCGCCCACCTCCACGTTCGATATCTTCCCCCGGAACCGTGAGGATCAGGTCGGCTCCGAACCTGCAGTCTTCCGCTTTCTCCGCGCCCGCGCGTGAGACAGGGTCGCCGATGCCGGCTGTTCCCTGTTCCCTTTTTCCCTGCCGTCCGCCGCATGCTCGTCATCCAGACCGACGCACGAGGCCCGCGCCTGGAGCGCGCCCTCCGCGACCGCATTCGCGGCGAGGTGCGCTTCGACGCCAAGTCGCGCCTGCTCTACAGCACCGACGCGTCGCTCTACCAGATCCTTCCCGTGGGCGTCGTCATTCCCCGCGATGCGGATGACGTGGCCAACGCGACCCGGGTGGCCGCCGAGCACGGCGTCCCCGTCCTTCCGCGCGGTGGCGGGACGGCGCTGGCCGGGCAGACGGTGGGGCCCGCGCTGGTGCTGGACTTTGGCAAGTACATGAACCAGGTGCTGTCGATCGATCCCGATCGGCGCACGGCGAA
>DATABT010000041.1:0-16368 GCA_036259455.1 Longimicrobium sp.
CCCCCGCGCGCGGCCGGGCACTCTCTTTCTGGTCACGGGGCGTTCTCCCCCTCGGGCGAGAGACGAGCGGGGAGGGGGCCCAGGGGCCCCGCGCGGTCGTGAAAACCAGCGTCTTCGCCGGGATCCGCCGGGAACAGGTGATCCGCACGCCGGTGTCAGGATGGAGCAGCGCTTGTAACGCACCATTGCATGGCGACGGGTACACGTCAATTCCTTCTGTGCCGCAAGTTGTTGTCGTTGATGGGTTTGGATGATGCCGGACAAGGGGCACGGGGCCTGCCCCTGAAGATGGCGCGGCCGCGCGAGGAATGCGTGGCCCAGGGAACCCCCATCCATCGACCAATGCCGTCCAGCCGCCCCTTCCGCCCCCGCACGCACGCGCGCCGCCGCCGCTCCCCCGCCACGCCGGAGGGCGCGCGATGATCGCCCCCGCGTACGCGCCGGGAGAGGCGCTGGGCGTGATGCTCCCCGACCACCCGCTCGTCGTGGTGGACCTGGGCGGGCAGGTGCTCAGCTGGAGCGCCGGCGCCGAGCGCGTCTGCGGCTACGAGGCGGGTGAGATCGTGGGGCGCGGGTTCGCCGCCTGTTTTGCCGCCGACGAGCGCCGCCGCCTGCGCGACGAGATACAGGAGGCGCTGCGGACGGGCTACGCCGAGGCGGAGGGGTGGATGCTGCGCCCCGACGGCGGCCGCGTCTGGGTGCGCCGCACGCTGGCCCCCCTGCGCGACCTGCGCCAGCAGGTGCACGGGATCGCCGCGGTGCTGTGCGACCTGACCACCCTCCGCAGCGCCGAGCTGGCGCTGCGCGAGCGCGAGGAGCGCTTCCGGCAGATGGTGGAGGGAACGGCCGGCGGGTTCTTCTTCTCGATGGATGACGAGGGGCGCTTTCGCTACGTCTCCCCCTCCGTGCGCGACGTGCTGGGCTACAGCGCCGACGAGATGGTCGGCCGCCCCATGGAGCTGATCGCGCGGCCGGAGGAGCGCGACGCGGGGCCCGATTCCGCGGGCGCCCTCAACCGCTCCCGCGCGGGCAGGGCCCTGCGGGTGGTGCGCAAGGACGGCGAGATCGTGCACCTGGAGGTGGTGCAGAACGCGCCGCAGGGCGCCGGGTCCGTGGGCTACGCGCGCGACGTGAGCCGCCAGAAGGAGCTGGAGGCGCGGCTCACGCACACGGCGCTGCACGACCCGCTGACCGGCCTTCCCAACCGGGCGCTCTTCTGGGATCGGCTGTGCCACGCCACGCGCCTGGCGGAGCGCACCCCCGAGCGGCTGTTCGCCGTGCTGATGCTGGACCTGGACCGCTTCAAGTCCGTCAACGACACCCTGGGCCACCTCGCCGGCGACCAGCTGCTGCTGGGCGTGGCGCGCCGGCTGGAGCGCTGCGTCCGCCCGGGCGACACCGTCAGCCGCTTTGGCGGGGACGAGTTCGCCATCCTGCTGGACGGCATCCGCGACGCCAGCGACGCCATCCGCGTGGCGCGGCGCATCGAAAAGGCGCTGGACGAGCCCTTTCGCCTGGGCCGCGAGTACGCGTTCGGCGCGGGGAGCATCGGCATCGCCCTCAGCCGCACCCCGCACGAGAAGCCCGAGGACCTGGTGCGCTTCGCCGACCTGGCCATGTACCGCGCCAAGGCGCGCGGCCGCGCCCGCCACGAGGTCTACGACCACGCCATGGCCGCCGGCATCGAGGCGCGGCTGCAACTGGAGCGCGACCTTCCCCGGGCCGTGGAGCGCGGCGAGTTCCGCGTGGAGTACCAGCCCATCCTCTCCGTCAAGACCGGCGGGCTCTGGGGTTTCGAGGCGCTGGCGCGCTGGCATCACCCGGTGCGCGGCCTCGTCTCCCCCGCGGAGTTCATTCCCCTGGCCGAGCAGACGGGGGAGATGATCGGCATCGACCTGTACGTGCTGCGCGAGGCCTGCCGCCAGCTGCAGGCGTGGCAGGCGCGGCATCCGGGCGTGCAGGTCAACATGAGCGTCAACCTGAGCGGCGAGCACCTGCTGCGGCGCGACCTGGCCGAGCGGGTGAGGGAGCTGCTGCGCGAGCACTCGGTCCCCGCGCTCTCGCTGCGCCTGGAGGTGAACGAGAGCGTGCTCGCCGACCGCGCCGACGCATCGCGGCAGGTCCTTCAGCAGCTGCACGGGCTGGACGTGCACCTCCAGGTGGACGACTTCGGCACCGGGCGCACCCCGCTGCGCTCGCTGCAGCAGGTGCCCGTCCGCGGCCTCAAGCTGGATCCCTCGCTCATCAACCGGAACGGCGACGGCGCTGGGCTCATGGAGGCGATGGTCAAGGTTGCCCACAGCCTGGACATGAGCGTGGTCGCCGAGGGGGTGGAGACGCAGGAGCAGATGGACCGCGTCCGCTCGCTGCAGGTGGACTACGCGCAGGGCTACCTCCTCTCCGGCCCCCTCGACGCCGAGGCGGCGGAGCGGGTGATCGCCCGCGGCCTGCCGCTGAACTGAATCCCCCGACCGACGAAATCCCCTCCACAGGAGCACTCCCATGCGCACCTTCCTTCTGCTTCTCGCCGTTCTGCTGGTCGCCGCCCCCGCCGCCCGTGCCCAGGACGCCGCCGGCACCGTGCGCCCCGGCGACGTGGTGCGCCTGCGCATCTGGCAGGAGCCCGACCTGTCCGGCGACTTCGCCGTGCACGAGAACGGCGGCGTCGTCCTGCCCAAGCTCGGCCCCGTGGACGCCGCGGGATTGACGGACCAGGCGCTGCGCGAGCGCGTGGTGGCCGGGTTCGGCGAGTACCTGGCGCACAACTCGATCGACGTGGTCGTCCTGCGCCGCATCCAGGTGCTGGGCGCCGTACGCAATCCGGGGCTCTATCCGGTCGACGGGACGATGAGCATCGCGGACGTGCTGGCCGTCGCGGGGGGCACCGCGGGGGACGGGCGGCCGGACCGCGTGCAGCTGCTGCGCGACGGGCGGCGGATGGACGTGCGCCTGAGCGGCTCGCAGCGCGTGGCCGACACGCCCATCCGCTCCGGCGACCAGCTCTTCGTCCCCCAGCGCGGCTGGGCGGACCGCAACACGGGCACGGTGGTCAGCGTGCTCACCGCCAGCGCCGGCCTGCTGGTCGCCGTCTTCACGAGGTAACGACGATGTCACCCCCTCTCGCCCTCCCCGGCTCCCGCGCCGAAGCCACCGGCCTGCGCGACCTGAAAGGCGTGCTGATGCGCCAGCGCTGGACCCTGCTCGCCTGCCTGGTCCTGGGCGGCGCGGCCGGCGGCGCGCTGGTGATGCGCGCCCGGCCCGTTTACGAGGCCTCGGCCCTGACCCGCGTGGAGGAGCCGCGCGGCGCCCAGGCCTCCATGCCCAAGCAGCTGGACCTGGCGCTCCTGCTGGGCGGCGGAGCCGGGGTGGGGACGGACCTGGAGGTGCTGCGCACGCGCACCCTGGCCGCCGCGGTGATCGACTCGCTCGGCCTGCGGCTGGACGTCACCGCGCCGCGCCGCGCCGTCCGCAGCCGCGTGCTCTCGAACGTGCGGGTGGATAGCGCCGCGCCCGCCGCGGAGTACCTGCTGCGCCGCGACGCCTCGGGCGGGTTCGCCATCACGGACGCGGCGGACGGGCGGCCGGTCGGGCGCGCGGTGCCGGGCGCGGCCTTCGCGCTCCCCGGCGTGCGCGCGGTGCTGGCCCGCGGGGCGGCGGCGTACGAGGAGGTCGCGCTCTCCGTCGCGGATCGCGACGCGGCCGTGCGCGCGCTGGAAAGGGGCCTGGAGGTGGACCGCCCCAGCCGCGAGGCCAACATCCTGCGCCTGACCTACCAGAGCACCGATCCCGTCCTCGCCCGCGACGTGCCCAACGTGCTGGCGGACCGCTTCGTCGCGCTGCGGCAGGAGATGCACACCACCGAGGCGCGCAGCACGGCCAGGTTCCTCCGCGAGCAGCTGGATACCCTCGCGAGCCAGCTGGCGAGCTCCGAGCAGACGCTGCAGCAGTTCCAACAGGCCAGCAGCGTGGTGGACCTGGAGACGGAGGGGCGCACGGAGCTCACGCAGGCCGCGCAGTTCCAGGCGGAGCGCAGCTCGCTGGCCACGGAGCACGACGCGCTGGCGGCCCTCGTCCGCACGGCGGACCAGGAAGCGGCCGCGCAGTCCGCCGAGCAGCCCTCGCCGTACCGCCGCCTGGCCGCCTTCCCGTCGCTGATGCGGACGCAGACCACGTCGGAGCTGCTGGCTTCGCTGACGCGGCTGGAGAACGAGCGCGGCGCGCTGCGGGTCCGCCGCCGTCCCAACGACCCCGAGGTGGAGGCGCTCACCGCCCGCATCCGGCAGATCGAGGGCGAGCTGCGGCAGATGGCGGACACCTACCGCGGTGCGCTGGCGGGGCAGATCGCCTCGCTGGACGGGCACCTGTCCGCCTCGCGCGGCCGGCTGGACCGCATTCCCGCCCGCGCCCTGCAGAACGCCCGCCTTTCCCGCCAGCCGCAGGTGCTGTCCGAGCTCTACGCGCTGCTGCAGGCGCGGCTGAAGGAGGCGGAGATCGCGTCGCGAGTGGAGGATCCCAGCGTGCGCGTCATCGACCCCGCCACCCTGCCGTCGCAGCCCGTCAGCCCCAGGAAGAAGCTGATCATGGGCGGCGCGCTGATGCTCTCGCTCCTCGTCGCGCTGGGCATCGGCTACCTGCGCGAGTTCACGGACGACACCGTGCACACCCCCGGCGACCTGGAGCTGGCCCTGGGCGCGCCCACCCTGGCCCTCGTCCCCCGGCTGACGGCGCGGGAGCAGCGCCGCTCCGAGCGGCGGCTCCCGAAGCGCAGCGCGCACGCCGCCGCGCTCCCCGCGGCCGCCGGCACCGCGCTCCCCGCACCCGCGCGGACCAGAACCGTCGTCTCGATGCGCACCACCCTGGCGGGAGACGCGTACGACTGGCTGCACACCAACCTCCTCTTCGCCGCCGTGGGGCGGGAGATGAAGACGGTGCTCGTCACCAGCGCCATTCCCGGCGAGGGAAAGACGACGACGGCGATGAACCTGGCCCGGACCATGGCGGAGCGCGGCGAGCGCGTGCTGCTGATCGACGCCGACCTGCGTCGCGGCCGCATCGATGCCGCCATGGGCGCGCCGGGCGCCCGCGGGCTGGCGGACCTGGTGGCGGGGAGCGTGGGGATCGAAGAGGTAATGCAGGAGGTGGATACCGACGGCGGGTCGCTGACGTACCTGACGGCCGGCTCCGCGTCCGACCATCCCACCAACCTGCTGCGCTCCGTGCGCGCCCGGCTGCTGGTGCAGTGGGCCGCGCGCAAGTTCGACCGCGTGGTCATCGACTCCCCGCCCATCCACGCCGTGGCGGACGCGGCCGTGCTCGCCCAGTACGCGGACGGCGTGGTGGTGGTCGCGCGCAGCGGCGTAACGCCGTATGGCGCGCTGGCCAACGCCGCCGAGCAGCTGCAGCGCGCCGGCGCCCAGCTGCTGGGCGGGGTGATGAACGACGTGGACTTCGACCGCGACGCCCGATACGACGCCTCCTTTCAGTGGTACGGCTACGGCCGCGACTACTACGCCTCAGCGAACTGACCTCTTCCTTTCATTCCGCGTGCAGCCATGCTCACCCGACTCTTCCCCCGGCTCTTCGCCGCCCGCGCCGCGGCCCGCGTGCACTCCGTGGCGGAGTTCCGCGGCTACCTGCGCCGCGAGTGCGCCCGCGCCGACCGTACCGGCCGCGAGTTCTCGCTCGTGGTGCTGGCCCCCTCCCCCTCCGGCACCACCGCGCTGCTGGACCTGCTCGGCCGCCGCCTGCGCGAGACGGACGAGGTCGGCTGGATGGAGGGCGGCTCCGTGGGCGCGCTGCTGACGGACACCGGCCGCGAGGGCGCGCAGCTCGTCGCCGGCGAGGTGCTGTCGCGCCTGGAGCGCGACGGCGCGGCGCCGCTGGCCCACACCGTCTTCACCTACCCCGGCGACTGGACGACGCCCGCCGCCGAAGCGCCGGAGCCCGCCGGAGCGGCCGCGTCCGTGCCGCCGTGCCTGGCCCAGTACCCGTTCTGGAAGCGGGTGATGGACGTGGCCGGCGCGCTGGCCGCGCTCCTCCTGCTGAGCCCCGTGCTGATCGCCGTCGCGCTGGCGGTGCGGCTGTCGTCGGACGGGCCCGTGTTCTTCCGGCAGGAGCGCATCGGCTACGGCGGCCGCACCTTTCGCATGTGGAAGTTCCGGTCGATGTACACGGGCGCGGGCGATGCCGCCCACCAGGCGTACCTCAGGTCGCTGATCGCGGGGGAGGGCGGGGGAGAGGACGGCGGATTCAAGCTGCGCGCGGATCCTCGGATCACGCCCGTGGGCCGCTTCATCCGCCGGTGGAGCCTGGACGAGCTGCCGCAGCTGTTCAACGTCCTCCGTGGCGACATGGGCCTCGTCGGTCCGCGCCCGGAGCCGGGGTACGCCACGGAAGGCTACGCGCGGTGGTACTACCGGCGCGTGCTGGGCGCCAAGCCGGGGATCACCGGCCTGTGGCAGGTGCACGGCCGCAGCCGCGTGAGCTACGAGACGATGGTGCGCATGGACCTGCGCTACAGCCAGCGCATCTCCCCCCTCGCCGACTTCCGCCTCCTCCTGCAGACCGTCCGCGCCGTCCTCTCGACGGAGGGCGCGTACTGAGGGGGATGTTCACGCGGAGGACGCGGAGGAAAAAGAGAGGACGCGGAGGCTGTCATTCTCCGCGTCCTCCTTCGTTCCTCCGCATCCTGCATGTGGCATCCGTCTTCACGTGTGCTTCCTGGCAGACGGACAGACCTGGTGCTCCGGGTCCCACCAGAGGAGGCGGAGCACGTGCTCGTCCAGAATGCCCCACACGCGCCGCCGGCCGGTGATGCGCAGCGAGAACAGCTCGCTCGCGTCGTCCTGGCGAATGGCGGCCAGGCGCAGCTTTGCCTCCCTGCTCAGCTTCCACGGTTCCACACCGTGGCTGCCGGTAGGGCCGTCGATCTGCTCCCACGTCATGGACTCGTAGTCGCGAAAGCGCGCCAGCACCTCACCCAGCAGCGCTCCGCCGAGCGCCGTCCAGCACCACGGCCCGCCCAGGTCAACGAGGCGGAACGCCCAGACGGGGGTTCGCGCCCGCGGGTTGGCCGGCAGGGCGCGCGGCCCGCGCAATTCCTGCCGAGACAGAACGGACCGGGGCTGCCGAGCACCCCGGTCCGCGTCGTTCCCGCCGGGCCGGTGATCCGGCCTACCGGGCTTCTTCCGCATCGGGGGGAAGCGAGCTGTAGTACTCCATCATGCTTTCCAGGCTGATCTCGCGGTCGCCGCGCTCGCCCTCGGGGAGGCCCTGTCGCGCCTGCTTCCAGGGCTCTTCGCGGTGCGTGAGGTCGGAGAGCCACTGCGCGCTGCGCGGGCCGTAGTATTCCAGCACGGCGTCGACGGTGGCGCGCGCGTTGTCGTCCAGGCGATCGGGACGCCCCCAGCGCCAGCCGCGCAGCTGAAAGTGCCCGCGGTGCCGCTCATACAGGTCGCGCACCACGGGCCCGTTGGCCCACGCCTCGATGCGCTCGGGGAACAGCGGCCGGTCGTCCCAGACCAGCGACCACGCCTGCGCGTAGTACACCAGCTTCTGGAGCTTCATGGCCGAGATGGGATTGTGCCGCTCCAGGATGTACGCGGCCACGTCGTGCGCCGAAACCATCGTCCGCTCCCCTCCCACGCTGGCGTCCACTTTTCGCCTCGCACACAAGTAAACGAAGTGCAAAGCTAAGCTAAACCCCTGCACCCGTCAAGACTGTCCGAATCCGACACGCGTGAGCGAGTCGACTCACCGCTGTCCAGTTCTACGCGCTTCCCGTTCCCGAAATGGTATCACTGTGAACAGTGGAGCAGGGTGACGGCGCACGCCCCTGGAGCGATCTGATCCCGTTGCCCTGCATCGCACTTTCGCGTCGCCGGCGAAGCATTACAGCGGACTGCAACGCAACGATGCAGCAGATCGCATGCGGCTTCCGCCTGTTCCTGAGTTATCTATCATCACACCAATGTCTTAGCTGATTGGCTGCGCGTGGTCCGGGCGTTGCCTTGAGGAGGGCGCGCGGGACGGATAATGAACGTCCTCAACGGCCACACTCCAGATAGAGACCGAGCCATGACACGCATCGCCATCATCGGACTGGGCTACTGGGGCCCCAACCTGGTCCGCGCCTTCGACGGGCTGCCGGACGCGGAAGTGACGATGATCTGCGACCGCGACGCCACACGGCTCATGCAGGTCGCCACCCGCTTTCCCCACGTGCGCGCGACGGACGACGCCGAGGAGGTGTTCACCAGCGGCCACGCGGACGCCGTGGTGATCGCCACGCCGACGGCCACGCACCACCGGCTGGCGAAGCGTGCGCTGGAGGCGGGGCTGCACGTGTTCGTGGAGAAGCCGCTGGCCAGCACGGCGGCGCAGTGCGAGGAGCTGATCGCGCTGTCGGAGGCACGCGGGCTCACGCTCATGTGCGGCCACATCTTCCTGTACACGGCCGCCGTGGCCAAGCTGCGCGACTACGTGCAGACGGGCGAGCTGGGCCACCTGTGCTGCATCACCGCCGCGCGCCGCAACCTGGGCCCCATTCGCAGCGACGTGAACGCGCTGTGGGACCTGGCCCCGCACGACATCTCCATCATCCTGCACCTGCTGGGTGAGACGCCGCTGAGCGTCAACTGCCAGGGGCTCGCGCACCTGCGGCCGGACGTCCACGACGTGTGCGTGCTGACCATGCACTTTCCCTCGGGGCTGATGGCCGTGGTGCACAGCTCGTGGCTGGACCCCAACAAGGAGCGGCGGATGACGCTCGTGGGCACGCGCAAGATGGCCGTGTACGACGACATCGAGCCGCTGGAGAAGATCCGCGTCTACGACAAGGGCGTGGACGCGCCGCCGCACCACGTGGACTTCGGCGAGTTTCCCTTCAGCTACCGCTACGGCGACACCTGCAGCCCCTACCTGGTGGAGGAGGAGCCGCTCAAGGCCGAGGCGCGCCACTTCGTGGAGTGCGCCGGCCGCGGGGTGCGTCCGCGCTCGGACGGGCAGGGCGCCCTGGACGTGGTGCGCGTGCTGGAAGCCGCGGACCGCTCGCTGGCCGCCGGCGGGGCGCGGGTGTCGATGGCCCCCGAGCCGGTCCGCGCCTCCGTGCCCGCGGCGCGGGCCCGCCGTCGCGTCCGCGTCCCCGCGCCGGGTCCGAGCCTGGCCGTCACCGCCTGATATCCCACGTCTACTTCACGTTCACGGGAACGGATCCATGTCCATCCTCGACGCGCTCGGCTTTGCGCCTCCTCCCTCCGCCAGGCCCCCGGGCGCCTGGGACCCTGGCGTGATCGTGGGATACGCGCCGGAGCGGCGGGTCGCGTCCGCGGAGCTGGTGCTGGGGCCGGGGTCGCGGCTGCGCGCGGGGACCATCGTGTACGGCGGGTCGCGCATCGGGCGGGGGCTGCAGACGGGGCACAACGTCGTCATCCGCGAAGAGAACGTGATCGGCGACGACGTGAGCGTGTGGAGCAACACGGTGATCGACTACGGCAGCGTGATCGGCGACCGCGTGAAGATCCACAGCAACTGCTACATCCCGCAGTTCTCCGTCATCGAAGACGACGTCTTCATCGCCCCCGGCTGCACCTTCGCCAACGACGTGCATCCCGGCTGCGCCTGCTCGGAATACGAGAACATGCGCGGGCCGGCCATCCGCCGCGGCGCGCGCATCGGGGTGAACGTGACGATGGTGCCCGGCGTGGAGATCGGCGCGTTCGCGCTGGTGGGCAGCGGCAGCGTGGTGACCCGCGACGTGCCGCCGGGCGCCGTGGTGGCCGGCAACCCCGCGCGGGTGACGAGGATGACGAACGAGCTGCGCTGCCACGACGGCGCGGCTGCGTATCCGGACGATCCGCGGCCGTGACGGTGATGGAGTGATGGAGTGATGGAGTGATGGAGTGATGGAGTGATGGAGTGATGGAGTGATGGAGTGATGGAGTGATGGGCGCGCGAAGCCCCAGTCAACCTGAGGGAGCGCCGCGTGGAACTCGACGATGCACAACCGCTTGCGCGCGACCGAAGGACCTTCTCCCCCCTCGCGCGAGGCTGGATTCGCGGCAGAAGCCGGCTCCACGGTTCTGCAGGCAAGGTCCCTCGGTCGGCGCGCTGGGTTCACGGCCATGCATGGCTCAGCGCGGCGCCTCCCTCGGGACGACTGATCTCCTGGTTCGATCCACAAGAGTCTTTCCCTTCCAACCGATTCCGACGATGCGCATTCCGCTGGTGGAGCTGGCCGGGCAGTACCGCATGCTCCGCGACGAGATCCTCCCCGCCATGGATGGAGTGATGACCGAGGCCCAGTTCATTCTGGGCGAAGACGTGGCCCGCTTCGAGGAGGAGTTCGCGGCCTTCTGCGGCGCGAAGCACTGCGTGGGCGTGGCGTCGGGGCTGGACGCGCTGCAGCTGGCGCTCCGCGCCGTGGGCGTGGGTCCGGGCGACGAGGTGATCACGGCCGCCAACACCTTCATCGCCTCGGCGCTGGCGGTCACGCACACGGGCGCCACCCCGGTGCTGGCGGACGTGCGCGAGGACGACTTCAACCTCGATCCCGAGGCCGTGGAGCGCGCCATCACCCCGCGGACCAGGGCCATCCTTCCCGTGCACCTGTACGGCCAGCCCGCGCGGATGGACGAGATCATGGACATCGCCCGCCGCCACGGCCTGCGCGTGGTGGAAGACGCCTGCCAGGCGCACGGGGCGCGCTACGGCGCCGCCCGCGCGGGCGCCATGGGCGACGCGGGGTGCTTCAGCTTCTATCCCGGCAAGAACCTGGGCGGCTACGGCGACGGCGGCGCGGTGGTCACGGACGATCCCGGGATCGCCGAACGACTGCGCCTGGACCGCAACTACGGCTCGCGCATCAAGTACGTGCACGACTCCGCCGGCTTCAACAGCCGCCTGGACACGCTGCAGGCCGCCGTGCTCCGCATCAAGCTGCGCCGGCTGGACGGGTGGAACGCGCGCCGCCGCGAGCTGGCCGCGCTCTACCGCGAGCTGCTGGCGGACGCGGGCGTGCTGCTGCCGCAGGAGATGCGCGGGGTGGAGCACGTCTGGCACCTGTTCGTCGTCCGCCACCCCGAGCGCGACCGGCTGATGGCGGAGCTGCACGCGCGGGGGATCGGCGCCGGCGTGCACTATCCCATCCCCATTCACGAGCAGGCGCCGTACGCGGGGATCCGCACGGTGCCGGAGTCTGCGCCCGTGAGCACGATGCTCTCGCGGCAGATCCTGTCGCTGCCGCTGTATCCCGAGATGACGGAGGCGCAGGTGGCCGAGGTGGCCGCCGCGGTGCGCGCGTGCGCGGCCGCGCGGACCCCGGCGCTCGCGGTGGCCGCGTGACCCTGCGCGTCCTGGCCGTCGGCAGCGACAGCGTGGGCCACCTGAGCCACGCCGCGGTGCTGCTGGACGCCCTGGGCCGCCGGCACGACGTGGACGCGTACGTCGCCGTGCCGCACGATGGCCGCTTTCGCGAGTGGATTGCCGCGCGCGGCTTCCAGGTGCGGGGCGTGGGGCGGGTGATGGGCGTGCACCGCGAGTTCAGCGGCCGCGACCTGCTGCGCTACGCCGGCCACATCGTCTTCGGCACCATGCGCGGAATGCGCGAGGCGTGGGCGCTGCTGGACGAGCTGCGGCCCGACGTCGTCATCGGCTGCGGCGGGCGCTCGTCGTTCGCGATGATGCTGACGGCGGCGCTGCGCGGATATCCCACGCTCACCGTGCCGCACTACGCGCCGCGGCGCACCAACCGTTTGCTGGCCTGGCTGGTGGACCGCACCTGCCTGGCGCGCACCGCTGACGTGGCCGCGTTCTCCCGCGCGCTGCGCGGCCGGCTGCGCGTGACGCACACGCCGCTGCGCCCGGAGGCGTTCGCCCCCGCGGAGCGGCGGGACGCGTGCGCGCGGCTGGGGCTGGACCCGGATCGCCCCGTCGTGGCCTGCGTCGGCTACAGCGCGGGGTCGCCGGGAACCACGCGGCTCTTCGCGGACGTGGTGCGATCCATCCGCGCCGCGCGGCCGGACGCGCAGCTCCTGGTTCAGCACGGCAGGCACCAGCCGGCGGATGGAGATGCGGATGCGCTCGCCTCGCCCGTCATCGCCCGCCCCTTCTTCGACGACCTCGTCTCCCTCTTCCCCGCCTGCGACCTGGCCGTGAGCGCGGCGGGGGAGACCACGCTGCTGGAACTGTGCGCCCGCGGCGTCCCCTCGCTCACCGTCTCGGTGGCGGATTCGCCCATCGGCCCCCACATCCGCACGCTGGCGGAAGACGTGGAGCGCATCGGCGGGACGATCTTCTTCGCCCGCGAGAAGGCGGAGGGACGCGCGGTGGCGGCCGAGGCGCTGCGGCTGCTGGCGGATGACGGCGCGCGGGGGCGGATGGGCGAGGCGGCGCGCGCCGCGGCGGACCCGCGGGCGACGGAAAAGGTGCTGGACGTGATCGAGGAGCTGCTGCGCGCGCGGGGCACGCTCCCCCGCGTGGAGCCGACCGCCGCTCGGGAGCCGGCCGTTCACCCGTTCACCCCCTCACCCGTTCCCCCGCTCACCCCATGAGCGTCCCAACGCTCGCGGAGCGCACCGTCCGCGCCGGCCAGTGGCGCATGGCGAGCTGGGGCATCAAGACGGTGCTCCAGCTGGCCGTGGGCGTGCTGCTGGCCCGCCTGCTGGCCCCCGCCGCGTTCGGCCTGGCGGGGCTGGCGATGGTCCTGATCGCCTTCGCGCAGATGGTGTCGGAGCTGGGGCTGGGGCTGGCCGTGGTGCAGCGGCGCCCGCTGACGGAGCGGCACCTGCGCACGGCGTTCACCGCCTCGGTGGTCCTGGGGATGGCGGTGGCCGCCGCCCTGTGGCTGCTGGCGCCGCCGGCGGCGCGGCTGCTGCGCACGCCGGAGCTGCCGCCGTTGCTGCGGGCGCTGACGCTGATGTTCGTCTTCGGCGCGCTGGGCGCCACGGCGCGGGCCACGCTGCAGCGCGCGCTGGACTTCCGCCGCCTGTTCGCCGTGGACGTGGCCTCGTACGGGCTGGGATACGCGGCCGTGGCCGTCCCCCTGGCACTCGGCGGGTACGGCGCGTGGAGCCTGGTGTGGGGCTCCGTGGTGCAGGCGGCGCTTGGGGCGGCGCTGGCGCTGCGCTTCGCCGCGAACCCCCTGCGGCCGCTGCTGGCGCGGACGGAGCTGCGCGAGCTGTGCGGCTACGGCGTCGCGGCCACGCTGAACCAGCTGGTGAACGGCACCGCGCGCAACGCCGACACCCTGCTGGTGGGCCGCCTGCTGGGCCCCGCGTCGCTGGGGCTGTACACGCGCGCCTTCAGCCTGATGACGCTGCCGCTGTACGCGGTGGGCGACGTGATGTGGCACGTGCTGCTGCCGGCCATGGCGGAGGTGCGGGACGACCGCGCACGCCTGGGCCGCGCCTGGCTGGCCGCGGTGCAGGCCAGCGCGCTGGCGGCCGCGCCGCTGATGGCCGGCCTGGCCGCCGCGGCCCCGCAGGTCGCCGCCGGCGTGTACGGACCCGCCTGGACGGGGATGGCCGCGCCGCTGCAGGTGCTCTGCATCGCCGGCGTGTTCCGCGCCATCTACCACGTCTCCGGCGCGCTTACGCACGCCACCGGGCAGGTGGTGGCGGAGCTCTGGCGCCAGTGCGCCTTCGCCGCCCTGGTGGTGGCCGCGACGCTCGCCGGCGCCCGCTGGGGCGTGACGGGCGTGGCGGCGGGCGTGACCCTCTCCATCTTCTTCATGTACCTGGCGATGGCGCGGCTCAGCCTGCGCATCACCGGGCTGCGCTGGCGCGACTTCTTCGCCGCGCAGGCGCCGGGGGCGGCGCTGGGCGCGCTGGTGGGCGCCGCGGCGTGGACGGTGGCGGCCGTGCTGGAGCCGCGCGGCACCGGCCCGCTGGCCATCTTCGCCGCGCAGACGGCGGCGGGGATCGCCGCGGTGGCGGCCGGCATCCTCCTTCTCCCGGATTCCATGCGCCCCGCCGTCCTCTTCGGCCGCCTGGAGGGGACCGTCCGCCGCCTTCCCGCCATCCTGCGCCTGCCGCTGGTGCGCATCCTCCGACTTTCCGCCGGAGGCGCGTGATGATCTCCTCCGCGCTCGCCGCCGCAATCCATCCCGCAAACCCGGCTGGGGGAACGATGAACGTATCGCTCTGCGTCTGCACCTGCCGCCGCCCCGTTGGCCTGCGGCGCCTGCTGGACGCCGTCGCCCGCGTCCGCACGGAGCGGGTGCAGCGGCTGGAGGTCGTCGTGGTCGACAACGATCCCGACGGCTCCGCCCGCGCCACGGTGGACGCGATGGAGGGGATGCCGTTCGCCCTGCGCTACGCCCACGAGCCGCGCCGGGGGATCAGCTTCGCCCGCAACCGCGCCATCGCCGAGGCCGATCCGGCATCGGACTGGATCGCGTTCCTGGACGACGACGAAGAGCCGGAGCCCCGGTGGCTGGACGAGCTTCTGCGCGTGCAGGCGGAGCACGCGGCGGACGTGGTCGCGGGGCCGGTGCCACCGCGCTACGAGCGGCCGGCGCCGCGCTGGGTGGTGCGCGGGGGCTTTCACGAGCCGCAGCGCCGCCGCACGGGCACCCTGCTGCCGTACGCGGACACGGGGAACGTGCTGGTGCGCGCGTCCATCTTTCGCGCGTTTGCCGTTCCCTTCACCCCGTCGCTGGCGCTCGCCGGCGGGGCGGACACCCACTTCTTTCTTCAGGTGGCCCGCGCCGGGCACCGCATCGTCTGGGCGGACGACGCGGTGGCCTGGGAGTGGGTGCCCCCCAGCCGCACCCGCCTCTCCTGGCTGCTGCAGCGCGCATTTCGCCGCGGCAACGGCTGGGCGCTGCTGGAGCGCGAGCTGGAGCCCGGGCTTCGCGTGCGCGCGCGGCGCGTTCTGCGCGGCGGCGGGCGCATCGTGCGCGGCATGGTGCTGCTGCCCGTCGCCCTGTTCCGGGGACGGCACGCGGTGGTGGACGCCCTGCGCGGCATCTGCTTCGGCGCGGGGAGCCTGGCCGGCGTGGCGGGCTATCGCTACCAGGAATACCGCACCACGCACGGGGCATGAGCATCACCCTTCGCCCGGCCCCCGCCCTGCCGGCGGGCTCCGGCATCCCGGCGCCGCGCGCGGCCATCCGCCCGCCGCGGCAGGCGCGCCTGGCCGCGGGGATGAGCGCGCTGCTGGACCGCCTGGAGCGCGTTTACGCGGTGGCGCTTCTCCTCGTCTTCTCCGACGCCCTCATCCCCCTGGTGCGCAGCGCGTCGGGGGCCGTGCCGGACCTGCAGGAGGGCGATCCGCACCGCCAGGCGATGCTCTTCGGCTTTTTCGGGACGTGCGCGCTGCTCTGCGCCCTGCGCCCCGCCCGGGTCGCCGCCGCCGCGCTGCGCAATCCGGCCACGCTGCTGCTGGTGCCCCTGGCGGCCGCGTCCACCGCGTGGTCACACCTGCCGGACCTCACCCTGCGCCGCAGCATCGCGCTGGCGGGGACCACGCTGTGCGGCGTGTGGCTGGCCGGGCGCTTCCGGGGCCGCGAGCTGATGGAGATCCTCGGGTGGGCAATGGGGATCGCCGCGGTGCTGAGCCTGCTGTTCGCGCTGCTGGTGCCCGAGCTGGGCGTGCACCAGGACGGCGGCTTCGAGGGGGCGTGGCGGGGCATCTACATGCAGAAGAACCAGCTGGGCAAGATCATGGTGCTCGGCACGCTGACCTTCCTCCTCCTCTCCCTGCGCGGGACGGGACGCGCGCGGCGCGGCTGCCAGGCGCTGGCCCTTCTCTGCGCGGCGCTGGTGTTCCTGTCGACGTCCACCACCTCCACGCTGGTCCTGGGGGTGATGGTCCTGCTCGTCCCCCTGTACCAGGGTTTGGCCGCCCGCAGCCGCTGGCTGGTGCCGGTGGCGCTGGGCATCGCGCTCCCCGTCGTGGCCATCGCGCTCGGGGTGATCACGGACGTGCAGGCGGCGCTGGGCCTCTTCGGCAAGGACACCACGCTGACCGGGCGCACGGAGCTGTGGGAGTACGCGGCGGCCACCATCGGCGACCGGCTGTGGTACGGCTACGGCTACGGCGCCTTCTGGCAGGTGAGCGCGCGCGCGCAGGGGATCTACGCCGCCATCGGCTGGGACGCGTGGCACGCCCACAACGGCGTGCTGGAGCTGGGGCTGAACCTGGGGGTGATCGGGATCGTCCTGTTCCTCGCCGGCTACGTCACCGGGCTTTTCCGGGGCACCGCCGCGCTGCGTTCGGGCGCCTCAGAGGAGGGGATCTGGATCCTGGGCTCGCTGACCTTCGTGCTGCTGGGCAACCTGACCGAAAGCTCCGTCCTGGAGCAGAACGCGTACTGGATCCTGTACGTCGCCACCGTCTGCCTGGCCGCGGCCGCCGGCGCGGCCAGGC
>DATABT010000042.1:0-4288 GCA_036259455.1 Longimicrobium sp.
GCGTGAGCCGCCACCGTGGCGGCGCACAACACCGTACAGGGGAGTTCCAGGGATGAGGATGATGACGACGATCGCCGCGGCCACCGCCGCGCTGGCCTTTGCGGCGGATGCCGCCGCGCAGACGCCCATGCCGCTGCCCGCGCCGGCGCCCGGCATTCGCGTGCAGGGGGTGGGCGACGTGCGCGCCGCGCCAGACCAGGCCACCGCCGACTTCGCCGTGGAGACCACGGCGACCAACGCGCAGGAGGCCGCCGCCGCCAACGCGCAGACCATGGACCGCGTGATCGCGGCCCTGGTGCGCGCCGGCGTTCCGCGCGAGCGCATCGAGACGCGCGACTACAATGTCTTTCCCGACTA
Source organism: Longimicrobium sp. (assembly GCA_036259455.1). Classification (GTDB taxonomy): domain Bacteria; phylum Gemmatimonadota; class Gemmatimonadetes; order Longimicrobiales; family Longimicrobiaceae; genus Longimicrobium. Next base: position 358 of record DATABT010000042.1, read on the forward strand.
CGACCCCCGGCCCATGGAGCAGGGCGGGGAGCCCCGCATCCGCGGCTACCGGGTGATGAACACCGTTTCCGCCACTACGCAGGACATCGACCGTGTCGGCGCCATCATCGACGCGGCGCTGCAGGCGGGGGCCAACCGCGTGCACGGCGTGCGCTTCGGGCTGCGCGACCCGCAGCGGTACCGCGCGCAGGCCATTGCCGACGGCGCCCGCCGCGCCCGCGCCGACGCCGAGGCGCTGGCGGCCGCCATGGGCGTGCAGCTGGGTGCAGTGCGCGACGCGTCCACCGTGGAGGTGGGCTACAGCGGCCCGATGCTGATGGCCGGTCGCGAGGCCGCGGCCGACATAGCGCAGGCGGCGCCTACGCCCATCAACCCCGGCGAGCAGACCGTCCGCGCCGTCGTCGTGATCGTCTACTCCTTCACCAACCCGATGTAAAGACGGCCTTACGTGGAGGCCGCGGACGGCCGCGGGAGAACAGAAAACCGGGTGGATGGGAGGCGATGTCGTCCTCCCGTCCACCCGGTTTCTGCTCCCGGAACCTCCGTTCTCCTCCTCCGGTCCTCCGCGCCCTGGCGTTCGATGCCGTTCCCTCAGCCGGTGCAGATGGGGCGGCCGGGAGCGGGCTGCCCCACCTCGATGGATGCGTGCAGCGGCACCAGCGAGCCGAACACGCCCACGCCGTCGCCCACCACGCTGGAGATGCGGATGGGGCCGGACGGGTTGAACGACCCGCCGCGCACGCCGTTGATGTAGTTGCGGTCCGCCGCCGCGACGGTCACGCGCGCCGTGGTGCCGCCGGGAAGGCCCGTCTGCAGCAGCCGCAGCAGGTTCTGGTTGTACTGAAAGCGCTCGAACACGCCGAACTCCGCCGGCAGCACCAGCGCCGTGTCCGCCGCGGAGACGGAGACGCCCACCAGTTCCAGCGGCTCCGGCGCGTTGAAGCTGTCCGGCAGCACCTCGCGCAGCCCCTGCACCCGCAGCGGCGAGATGTACCCCCATGCCCCCTGCGACGCCGACCAGGTGAGCGGCAGTGGCGTGGCGGGCGCCAGCGTGCACGCCACCGGCGGCTGGTCGTTCAGGCGTGACATCGGCACGCCGCGCAGGGAGAAGTTCCCCGGCACGGTGGTGCGGGCGCGCGCCTCTTCGCCGCGCGTGGTGCGCACCGTAAGGTCGTAGGTGAGGCCCGGGCTCACCCACCGCCCCGCGGAGCTGGCCGAGGCGTAGCAGGTGCCGCGGATCTCGATGGGCGTGTCGATGTCCACGTACGCCGGGTCGATGGTGTAGCACGCCAGCGCCGTCTCGGTGAACGGAATGCGCACGCCGTCGCCGCGCGTCACGAACACCTCCGCGCCCGGCTCGCCCTCCGCCACCCCCGACTGAACGCTGCGATGCAGCAGGATGAACTGCTGCCGCGCGTCCGTCCGCAGCACCCCCTCCACCACCAGCCGGTCCTCTCCCGGCGCCACCGTCACGTCCGCGATGGTGCAGGCCGAGAGGAGGAGCAGCGTCAGGATCAACACGGGATATCTCAGACGGGCCGCCCTCATGTGTGAGTCCACTTCATGTCACGATTCCGGTTGTCGAGTTGCACCGGCAAGATGCTGACTCGAAGGTGCGGGATGGCCGTGGGGCCGTATCTTTCTCCGATCCCGGTCCGGGCCGGGCCATGCACGAACGGCACCCGGATGGGCAGAACGCCGCCGGAGACGAGCAATGGCGAACCGTGAACACATCCAGGTCCTGAGGAGCGGGCCTGAAGCCTGGAACCACTGGCGAAGCCAGGCAGCGTCCGCCGTGCCCGACCTGAGCGGCGCCGATCTCAGGTACCTGGTGATGCGGAACGCGAACCTGCGGAACGCCAACCTCCGCGGCGCGGATCTGCGGGACAGCAACCTTCGCCACGCGGACCTGCGCGGCGCAAGGCTGGACGGGGCCAGGCTGTACCGTGCGTTCTTCAGCGGCGCCCGGCTGCGCGACGCCAGCTTCAAGGGAGCCGTGCTCTACGAAACCGTTTTCGCCGACGTGGACCTGTCTTCCGCCATCGGCCTGGATGCATGCCTGCACAAGGGCGCGAGCGTCATCGACCATCGCACCCTTGCCCGTTCGCCGGGACTGCCGCTCGAGTTTCTTCGTGGCTGCGGCCTTCCGGACGAGATCATCGCGCAGGTGACCGGGCCGCGCCACCGCCTGCGCCCGTACAGTTCGTGCTTCCTGAGCTACGCCAGTCACGATCAGGGCTTCACCGAGCGGCTGTACGCCGACCTGCAGGAGCACGGCGTACGGTGCTGGTTCGCCCCGGAGGACCTGCCCATCGGCGAACGGATCAGGACCGGAATCGATGAATCCATCCGCAAGCACGACCGCCTGCTGCTGATCCTCTCCCGGCACTCCGTGGTCAGCGACTGGGTGGAGCAGGAGGTGGAGACGGCGCTTGCGAGGGAAAGGGACGAGAAGCGCCCCGTCCTGTTCCCCATCCGCTTGGACGACGCGGTCATGACCAGCACGCATGGCTGGCCCTCGCTCATCAAGAACACCAAGCACATCGGCGACTTTCGCGAGTGGCAGAACCCGGGCGCGTACGCCGCCGCGCTCAAGCGCCTGCTGCGCGACCTGCAACAGGACGGGTAACGCCCGCGACACAGCGCCCGGCGTATGGCGCGCCGGGTGGCGCCGTGATCAGAAGCTCGCCTCCACGCCGATGGACGGCAGCAGGGGGAACATGCTGATGCCGCTGCGGGTGGGCGGGGTCCTGTCGTAGTTGAAGTCGTAGAACAGCACGTTTGGGCTGTTGTGATAGCAACATTAGGAACTCGTGGAGATATACCGAGTCAACGCCCGGCCGCGCCAATTAGGTCCAAGCTATTGCTGAGAAACGTCATACTTGGTACCTGACGGCGTGTGTTTGGCGGCAACACCGAGCTAATTCTCACAAGTGTTATCACTGCAATGATTCAAAATGTCCCACACCGAATTCCTCTAACCAGCACGTTCATCTGCTCCAGTTGTCTGCCTATGAGATCCTGCCCCGTTGGCGTAGACTCGAGCAAAGCGTCGATGACGTGATTGCTTCCAAAGAACGTACCAAAAAACTCTGGAAACATTAGGCGGTCTTCATAGGAAAATGACTTGTCGACCAATTCTTCACAGAGTACCGGATAGGCACGCAGGTAGGATCTCATAAGATCAAAGCGTTCAAACTCGGGCAACCGCCTCACAGGCGTAGCAGAATCTTTTGTTCCGATCAACCCGGCCCTTACATCAAGCAGCATGGCATTAAAGCCTCCGAAAATGAGTTGAAAGTCCCCTTGCACATTGTCATGGACCAGTTCCGCACCTTCTAATACGAGCGCGCGGGCGTAGCTGAGATAAAGTTCGAGAGCGAGATGCTCCAAACATATTCCATAGGCGTTAACGTCACCCATGCTATGCTCAAGTTGCGATTTTACTACCTTCTCAGGAAGCTTTGCCATGGTTTTTGCTACCGTAGCGAGCGAATCGAAGGAAACTCCATTCGGGTGAACACCTTTATTCTCTAGATGCTTGGAAAGCTCCAGAAGTAGAAGCCCGATCCAAAGATCGCGATACCATTGATAGCCCGCTTCCTTCAGTATGGGCTCTAATACCACAGGCTCTCCATTCTCATCTGCAAATATCCGTATCATTGATAGCATGTCCGTTCTTTGCATCAATATTGGCAGTTCCACGCATCGCAAAAAGCTAAGCGGACGTACCCTTGCGCCGGCAGCAATACCAAAAGAGTCGCTCATCGGTGCTTTCCTCCTCTAAGTGGCACTGTGGTTCCTACTGCGTGGGTAGCCACCTATATGGAGCATGGCGGCTATCCCATCCGAGCGACCCATAAGCTACGCAGAAACAGGCAGGTTATCAAGAAATGAGTTAAAAGCTCGCCTCCACACCGATGCTGGGGAG
>DATABT010000043.1:0-9240 GCA_036259455.1 Longimicrobium sp.
GGCAGCGAGCGCCGCGGCGGCACCACCCGCGCCGCGCTGGTGCTGGCGCAGACGGCCGCGGCCATGGTGCTGCTGGTGGGCGCGGGACTGCTGGTGAACTCGTTCTACCGCCTGGTGAACGTGGACCCCGGCTTCCGCGCGGAGAACGTGCTGCTGGCGTCGTTCGACATCAACGAGGAATACGAGTCGTCCGAGCAGCGCAACACGTACCGCGGCGAGCTCATCCGCCGCGTGAGCGAAATCCCCGGCGTGGTGGCGGTGGGCGCGGCCAAGACGCAGCCGCTGCGCGGCGGCGGCGACACGTACGAGTTCACCATCCCCGGGCGCAACGGCCCCGACGCCACCATGAGCCCGGGCTCGGGCACGCTCATCGTGAGCCCCGGCTACTTCGACGCGCTGCGCATTCCGGTGGTTCGCGGGCGCGTGTTCGAGGCCAGGGACGACCTGGCGGAATCGCCGGCCGTGATGGTCATCAACCAGGCCGCCGCGCGCCGCTACTTCAGGGGCATGGACCCGGTGGGGCAGACGGTGACGCTGCAGGGGTTCGCGCTGACGGTGATCGGCGTGGTGGGTGACGTGCGCAACGAAGGCCTGGCCTCGGAGCCGCAGCCGGCGGTGTACTTTCCCTACGGCCTGGCGCCGCGGCGCAGCACGCAGCTGTTCATCCGCACCAACGGCGATCCGGCGGCGCTGGCCCCGGCGGTGCGCCAGGCCATCCACGCCGTGGACCCGCTTCAGCCCATCGCGCAGGTGCGCACGCTGCAGAGCGCAATGTCGGAGACGGTGGCCCAGCCCCGCTTCTTCACCCTGCTCATCACCATCTTCGGCATGGTGGCGGTGTTCCTGGCGGCGCTGGGGCTGTACGGTGTGGTGGCGTACACGGTCACGCGCCGCACCACGGAAATCGGCATCCGCATGGCGCTGGGCGCCCGCGCCCGCGACGTGGTGCGGATGGTGGTGGCGCGCTCCACCTGGCCCACCATGGGCGGCATTCTGGCGGGCACCTTTGCGGCGATGCTGCTGTCGCGGCTGATGAACTCCATGCTGTACGAGGTGCGCCCGGGCGACCCGGCCACCTTCGCGGGCGCCGCGCTGCTGCTGGCCGTGGTGGCGCTGGTGGCGAGCTGGCTCCCCGCCCGCCGCGCGGCCCACATCGAGCCGACCAGCGCCCTGCGCGCCGGCTGACGCACGGCCCCTGCCTCACCCGGATCGGCGAAGCCAGCGGGGCAAACGCCCTGCTGGCTCCGCCGCTTCGTGTGGATCCTCAGCGGAACGGATCGCATCCCGAATCCGCGGAAAGAACGGGCCTCACACGGAGTCAACGGAGAAAGCGGAGTCGTTTCGTGCCGTCTGCTCCGCGGCTCACACCCTTTCGGCTCGAGCGGGCGGGGAGGTCAAGGCACCGCACATCGGGGGATGCCTCCCCGGTGCGCGACGCCGATGTCCGAGGCTCGAATATCCGTCGTTATTGCGAAGGCGCAATACAAGCGTATCGGCGTGTCGTGTGAGGAGCGGCGAAGCGGGGATGGAGGAAACGCAGGCGGGCGAAGGTCGTGGCCCGGGTGTGACTTGTCGAGGAACTGCTTGATGCCGCACCGCGGGCAGCCGCGCAGATCAAGAGGTTTCTCACGCATTCAATGCAAGCGTAATGGCTTGCGTCCGATCGCATTCTCCAGTTGAGGGCGCTCCTTTCATGTAATGCGATTGGGATCATTAGAGTTTCATTGCGCCGGCGTAAACGCCTGTTGCGTGCTGGCGGAATCTCCTGTTATGTTTGCCAGCACGACTTACGTTAATCGCCCTTTTCCGTCGCCGAACCCGGCTGTGCCGGGGCATGCGTGATGCGCACGCGGCGACGCACACATGCGCTCGGACGTGGACCCGCCTCGGGCCGCGCCACTCTCCTAATCGGTACGTTTGTGGGATGGGGCGCGGGAAAATCCGGAATGACCGCATTGCGATGGCGGGAAATACGGCGAGCGCACCTTGACGGAACGGATGAATCCGGATATCTCTCATCTGTTTCTGAATTAAGGGTCGTAACGGGTTAGTGCCTGCCGCCCGTGGGATGCCCGGGCTCGCGCTCCGGCCATCATCCGGGGGGCGCCGAACCGCGCCGGGCACCCTGTCTCAATCCGCCACCGTTTAAACAACAGTTCCGCTCGCCGCGCTCCGCGTTGGGGGAAGAACCCCGCCGCGTGGCCCGCCTGCGTGTCCGGCCGGAGATCGACACGATCGTCCGGGGCGGGCGGAACCGCTTCCCTCCTCGTCTCAGATGAAGGGCGTCCACTCGTGGGGTCCGGAGTACGGCGAGACGCGGGGCGATCTGGCCGGGCGCTACGACCTGGCGCAACTCGACGTCCTAGCACGGTGCTTCGACTGCCGTACCACGCAACACCATTCGCGACTCATGATCCAGCTCATCCCGCCCGAGCCCAGGCTCCACACGGAGCGCGCGCAGCAAACCAGGATCCAGATCCAGCTCTATCCGCCCCGGCCCAGGCTCTTCGCGGAGCGCGCGAACCGCATGGGCACCGAGGCGGCGTTCGGGCTGGGTGCGCTCATCGCGGAGGTGGAGTCGCGGGGCGAGCGGGTGATCCGCTGCAACCTGGGCCAGCCGGACTACCCGCTTCCCGCGCACATCGCCCGGGCGCTCAAGCGGGCGGTGGACGACGGGCACACCACCTACTGCGCCCCCGAGGGCATCCCCGAGCTGCGCCGCGCGGTGGCCCGGTCCGTGGGTGAGCGGCACGGGCTGGACATCGACCCCGCCCGCGTGGTGGTGTATCCCGGCCACCGTCCCTCCATCGGGTTCGCGCACCTGGCCTACGTGGAGGCCGGACAGGAGGTCGTCTATCCGTCGCCCGGCTACCCGCTCTACGAGTCGTTCATCCCGTACTTCGGCTCCACGCCGGTTCCGGCCGTCCTGCGCGAGGAAGACGAGTTCGCCCTCACCCGGCAGGTGCTGGAGCCGCTGCTGAGCGAGCGGACCGCGCTGATCTTTCTGAACTTTCCGTCGAACCCCACGGGGGGCGTGGCGACCCGGGCGCAGCTGCAAGAGGTGGCCGAACTCATCCTGGAGCGGACCGGGCCCAACGTGCGCGTCTACTCCGACGAGTCGTACGAGGCGATCACCTTCGACGGGCACGAGCACGTCTCCATCGCCTCCATCCCCGGGATGGAGAGCCGCACGATCATCGCCTCCGGCTGCAGCAAGACCTTCTCGTGGACGGGCGGCCGGGTGGGATGGGCGGTGTACCCGACCGCGCGCGAAGCCGGGATGGCGCGGCGGCTCGCGATCAACCACTTCGCGTCGATCTCGCCGTACAACCAGTGGGCCGCCATCGAGGCGCTCACCTCGCCGCTGAGCGCCCCCGCGATCGACGAGATGGTGAAGGGATTTCAGCGCCGGCGCGACCTGGTGGTCGGCGGGCTGAACGCCATCGACGAGATCCGCTGCACGAACCCGCGGGGCGCGTTCTACGCCTTTCCCAACATCACCGGGGCGCTGGAACGCCTGGGTGCCATCCAAGCGCACGCGCGCCTGCCGGAGGACGTGCGGCGCGACTCCAGTCCGGCGACGCTCTTTCAGCTCTTTCTGCTGCACGAGTACCGGGTGGCGACGATGGACCGGCGTTCGTTCAACGTGCACGGCAGCGAGGGCCAGCACTACCTGAGGCTCTCTACCGCCACCAGCGAAGAGGACCTGGAGGAGTCGGTACGCCGCATGGCCGCGGCCGCCGCCGACGAAGCGGGATTCCAGCGGTTCGTTGCGTCGGGTGTAAAGCTCACGCTCTGACCCGGCGCTGGAACGGCGCGGGACGTCCGCCGGCCCCGATCCGGCCTGGACGGGCCCGCCACCGTTCCCCGCGCGCAGCACAACGAGGTGCTCGCGCGGTACGTACGAAACAACCCGTCACAGCAACTGACGAAGGAGAAGCGATGGCCCGGCACGCGAAATACGTAGAAGACGTGGCCACGGCGATGTCGATCAAGTTCAACAACTACGGCAACGCCATGAAGGCGGCGGGCGAGGACGTGACGATCTGCTCGTTCGGCGAAGCCTACTTCGACATCCCCCTCTATCCGTTCGACACGCTTCCGTTCCCCGAGCTGTACCACTACTCGGATTCCCGCGGAATCATCGGGCTGCGCCAGAAGCTCGCGGCGTACTACGACACCCAGTACGGCGTGCCGGTGGACCCGGCGTCGGAGATCATCGTGACCGCCGGGTCCAAGATCGCGGTGCACATGGCCTTCATGACGCTGCTGGAGCCGGGCGACGAGGTGGTGGTGCCGGAGCCGGCGTGGGTGAGCTACAGCGAGCAGGTGCGGCTGTGCCACGGCAACCCCATCATGGTTCCCCGTGACGTGCCGCTGGCGGAGCTGGGCAACTGGGTGACCCCCCGCACGCGCGCGCTCGTCATCTGCTCGCCCCACAATCCCACGGGCAAGGTGTTCTCGCGCGACGAGATCCGGCAGCTGCACCAGGTGGCCAGGGAGCACGGCCTGTACCTCATCGCCGACGAGGCGTACAGCGACTTCGTGGCGGAGGAGCCGTTCGTCTCCTGCGGGGTGGACGACCCGGAGAAGGAGCATACCATCATCTGCAACACCATGTCGAAGAACTACGGCATGTCGGGGTGGCGGATCGGGTATGTGATCTCCAACGCGACGTTCATGACGCAGTTCCTCAAGATCAGCCAGCACCTGATGACGTGCCCGGCCACCATGCTGGAGCAGTACCTGGAGCGCCACTTCGACGACATCCTGAAGATCACCAAGCCGCAGATCCGCGACCTGGTGCAGCGGCGGGCCGCGCTGGGCCGCTACATGGACGAGATCGGGCTGCGCTACATGCCGGGCACCGGCACCTTCTACCACTTCGTGAGCATCGAGGACTCCCGCCTGGGCTCCGAGGAGTTCTGCATGCGGCTGCTGTCGGAGCGCAAGGTCGTCGCCGTGCCGGGGGTGGGGTACGGCAAGTCGTGCGACGGCTTTGTGCGGGTGGGGATGGGCACCGAGAGCATGGACCGCACGAAGGCCGCGCTGCGTGCCGTCAAGGAGCTGATCGAGGCCACGCGGCGCCCCGGCGCCGAGGCGGAGGGGGCCCTTCCGGTCACGCGGGCCGCCATGCGCGAGATCCGCGGCCTGACCGTCGCCCCGGTGCGCCCCGAGGCCGAGGAGACCGAGGCGGACGAGGCCCTGGCGGCCGCCGCGGGCGGCTGACCGGACGCGGTTGAGTCGAGCCCGCACGCAGTCCCACGTGGAGCCGGCGGAGATCTCTTCGCCGGCTCCGTCGTTCGTCGTCCTCAGGAGCCATCCCCGTGCACGCTCGAACACCGGGAGGGCTGGCTTGCGGCCGCGCGACGGCGGGCGAGTCGCGACGACGGACGGCATCCGCGGGGCGGCGGCGCGGCGCGAGCGAACTCCGTGAACTCCGTTGACTCCGTGTGAGGCCGGTCTTGCCCGCGGTCGCGGCAAGGTGTCCGGATGTGGGACGGGTTTTTCTCGCACGCGGACATCCGGACCCATGGTTCCGGAAGCAAAAGGGCCGATCCACAACGATTCAGGCCGATTCACCGGGCGGCACGTCCCTCGCCCTGTACAGGGGCCGAACGCCGCGCCCGCTGTCCCCCAGAGGGCCGGTGACGGACGGCGGCGGACGCGCGGCGAGGGTTCGGGACGGGGAGGCGGAGCGGCGGAAATCATCCGGATACGCGACGCCGAAATCCCACAACCGGACACCCGCGCACGGTCCGCGGTGCCGCCAGAAGCGGCTAAGACGTTGCAGTAGATGAAGTTGGGCGGAGATTCGCGGTTGGCGCGGATCTTTGCATGGAGTGGCACCGAGTTTCCTTCAAGATCGACAGCGAGACAGGCACGTGGACATCCCCCGCGCTCGAAAGAGCACCCCCCGCAAGTACGTGTACGGCGGCGCCGCCGCCGCGGTGCTTCTGGTCGCAACCACGGCGCTGGCCCGCATGGAGCCCGCCGCGCCAAAGGTGGACGGCGCCTCCGTGTGGACCGACACCGTAAAGCGCGGCACCATGCTGCGCGAGGTGCGCGGACCCGGCACGCTGGTGCCCGAGCAGGTGCGCTGGATCAGCGCCACCACGGCCGGCCGCGTGGAGCAGATCCTGGCCGAGCCCGGCAGCAGCGTGCAGCCCGGCACGCCCCTCATCGTGCTGAGCAACGCCGACGTGCAGCGCGAGGCGCTTGAGGCGCAGCGGCAGCTGGTGGGCGCCGAGGCCGAGCGCAGCTCGCTGGCCGCCACCCTGGAGAACCAGCGCCTCACGCAGGAGGCCACCGTGGCAACCGTGCGCGCCGAGCAGCGCGAGGCGGCCCGCCAGGCCGCCGCCAACCGCGAGCTGGCCGAGCGCGGCCTGATCTCGCGGCTGGAGATGCAGCGCTCCGACGACCGCGCCGAAGAGCTGGCCGCCCGCCTGCGCGTGGAGGAGCAGCGCCTGCGCTTTCTTGCCGAGAGCAAGACGCAGCAGATGGCGGCGCAGCAGTCGCAGATCGACCGGCTGCGCGGGCTGGCCGAGTTTCAGGACGGCTACGTGAACTCCATGCGGGTGATGGCCGGCACCGACGGCGTGCTGCGCGAGCTGCCGCTGCAGGAAGGCCAGTGGGTCACCCCGGGCTCGCCGCTGGCCGTCATCGTGCGCCCCGGCCGCCTGAAGGCGCAGCTGCGCATCCCCGAGACGCAGGCGCGCGACATCATGGTGGGGCAGCCCGCCCGCATCGACACGCGCAACGGCATCGTCAACGGGCGCGTGGCCCGCATCGACCCCGCCGTGCAGGACGGCTCGGTCACGGTGGACGTGGCGCTTGAGGGCGAGCTGCCCAGGGGGGCGCGCCCGGACCTGAGCGTGGATGGCGTGATCGAGATCGAGCGCCTGCCCAACGTGCTGCACGTGGACCGCCCCGCCTACGGCCAGCCGGGCGGCACCGTGGGCCTGTTCAAGCTGGAGCCGGGGGGCCACACCGCGGTGCGCACCGAGGTGCGCCTGGGCCGCAGCAGCGTGAACACGGTCGAGGTGCTGAGCGGCCTGCAGGAGGGCGACGTGGTGATCCTGGCCGACATGTCCGCCTGGGACCGCGCGCAGAAGGTCCGCCTGCGCTGACCGCACTCACCCGGAACGGAACCAAGCGCGGGGCCGCACCCGCGGCCGCGCATTCCCTGACGACTTTCCATCCCTCTGAAGGCGCACCATGGAGAACAGCAACAAGCCCCTCATCAAGCTCGAGGGCGTAAGCAAGGTCTTCTACACCGACGAGGTGGAGACGCACGCCCTGGCCAACGTGCACCTGGAGCTGCGCGAGGGCGAGTACCTGGCCATCGCGGGCCCCAGCGGCGGCGGCAAGAGCACGCTGCTCTCCATCCTGGGCCTGCTGGACAGCCCCACCTCGGGCGAGTACCAGCTGAACGGGCACCCGGTGGCGCGGCTCACCGCGGCCCAGCGCGCGCACATCCGCAACCGGGAGATCGGCTTCATCTTCCAGTCGTTCAACCTGATCGGCGACCTGAGCGTGGCCGAGAACGTGGAGCTGCCGCTCACCTACCGTAAGATGCCTGCCGCCGAGCGCAGGCAGCGCGTGCAGGATGCGCTGGAGCGGGTGGGGATGGCGCACCGCCTGAACCACTACCCCGCGCAGCTTTCCGGCGGCCAGCAGCAGCGCGTGGCCGTGGCCCGCGCCATCGCCGGCAAGCCCAGCGTGCTGCTGGCGGACGAGCCCACGGGCAACCTGGACTCGGTCAACGGCGAGGCGGTGATGTCGCTGCTGCGCGAGCTGCACCAGGAGGGCGCCACCATCATCATGGTGACGCACGACCCCCGCTACGCCGAGCACGCCGAGCGCACCGTTCACCTGTTCGACGGCCAGATCGTGCGCGACGAGCGCGGCGAGGTGGCGGCCGAGCTGGTGCGCCACGGCTTCGAGCTGGTCTGAAGGCAGAAACTACCCGGGCCTCACACGGAGCCGGCGGAGACGACGGAGTCCGACTCCGCTGACTGCGCCGGCTCCGTGTGAGGCCACTCGACCGTCCCGATCTGGAAGTTCGTCGCCCCACTGGATTTTTCGCAGGAAGACGTTCCCATGCCGAAGTACGCAAGTCCCCTCTGCGGCCGCGCGATCGCGGCCGTGCTCCCGCTGCTCGCGCTATGCGCGAACGGCGCGAACGCGCAGTCGCTCACGCTGGAAGAGGCGGTGCGCCAGGGCGTGTCCGCCAGCCCCGCCATGCAGGAGGCGCAGGCGCAGCACCGCACCGCCGGCGCCGCCCGCTGGGAGGGGTGGGGGCGCCTGCTTCCCACGCTGGAGATGGAGGCCGGGGTGCTGCAGTCGGGCGTGCTGCAGCGCACGGCCACCGACCCCCTTACCGGCGGCATCGTCAGCCTGCCCGACTCGCTGATCGCCCTGCGCAACAGCTACGGCACCAGCGCGGCCGTCACGGCCAACTGGGAGATCCTCAATCCCGGCAACCTGCTGCAGATCCGCGCCGCCAACGCCGAGGCCGCCGCGGCCGACCGCACGCTGGACGGCGCGCGCGCCCGGGTGGCCGCCGAGGTCACGCTCGCCTACCTCGACGCACTGGAGGCGCAGGCGGTGCTGGAGCTGCGCCAGGCGGAAAAGGACCGCGCGGCCGAGCTGCTGCGCATTGCCGAAGGGCGCCTGGCGGTGGGAAGCGTGCCGGAGCTGGACGTGCTCCAGGCCCGCCTTGCCGAGGGCGACGCGGAGCTGGCGGTGATGGAGGCGCAGACCGCCGCCGAGGCCGCGCGCCTGGCCCTGCGCGAGCACCTGGGCCCCGGCGCCGAGATCCCCGCCACGCTGGCGGAGCCGGTGCTCCCCGACGCGGCGTCGCTGCCGTCGGAAGAGGAGCTGCGCCGCCGCGTGGTGGACGAGAGCGCCGAGCTGGCCGCCCTGCGCCAGCAACGCTCGGCCGCCCGGCTGGCCCGCGGCGCCGAGCGGCTGCGGCTGATCCCCACGGTGAGCCTGTGGGCGCAGTGGAGCCGCTCGGAGTATGGCCAGACGCGCGAGGCGGTTACCTTTCAGCCGCGCAACGAAGGCGCCGTGTACGGGCTGAACTTCAGCTGGAACGTGTTCGACCAGCCCGGCACCCGCCTTGCCGAGCGCCAGCGCACCGGCGCCGCGCTGCAGCAGGCCGACGCGCGGCTGGCCGTGCGCCGCGCCTCGCTGAGCCGCCAGCTCCACCTCGCGCCTCGCTGAGCCGCGAGG
>DATABT010000044.1:0-3826 GCA_036259455.1 Longimicrobium sp.
GGATCTCCTCGCCCCCATCTGGGAGGATGGGTCCGTGGCAGGGAGCCGCCTCCCGGTTCCGCGGGCGCGAGATCCTTCGGTCGGCGCCCGGCCTGCGTGAGTGGGATGAGGTGGGGCGCGGCGCCTCCCTCAGGAAATCAACGCCGCTTTTTTCTTTTTTCCGGATTCGGGATGACGGACGTGAAAAAGGCCGGCGAGGCAATCTGCCCCGCCGGCCGCGGCTTCTCCACGGTGCCTGGCTCAGCTCTCCGCCTCCTGGGTCGCGAGGACGATCTGGCGGCCTTCGAGCACGGGGAGCACGTCGCGCAGGTCGGTCTGCGCGCAGTAGGGCAGGTCGTCGCCCAGGCCGGCCTCCACGATGGCGCGGCCGGCGGCGGTGAGGGGAAAGAGCTTCGCGGGGTCGGAGAACTCCTCCGCCAGCGCCAGCGCGGCCACGGCGCCGTCGTTCATCTCCCACTCCGCGTCCGGCAGCGCCTTCATCACCGCGGCCGCCATCTGCCCCGCGCAGACGGCGTCCTCCAGCCCGAAGGCGCGGTCGCGGCCGGCGCACAGAAAGACCGGCTCCCCGTCCGTGCGCGCCAGCTCGTCCACCACCGCCTGGAAGTTGGTCCACGCGCCCACGATCACCCGTCCGCCCCCCGCCGCGGCGGTGATGGCGATGGTGCCGTTGGTGGTGGACATCACCACGGTCTTGCCGCCCACGCGCTCCGCCGTGAACTCGCCGGGGGAGTTGCCCAGGTCGAAGCCCTCGATCGGCAGCGCCTTGCGCTCGCCCGCCAGCAGCACCTCGTCGCGTCCCAGCGTCTTCGCCAGCCCGATGGCCTCCTCGATGGTGGCCACGGGGTAGAGCGTCCGCGCGCCGGCGGCCAGCGCCTCCACGATGGAGGTGGAGGCGCGGAGCACGTCCAGCACCACCACCGTCCGCCCGGCGATCTCCGACGGCAGCAGCTCGGCGGGCGTGAGCAGCACGTCCAGCTTTTTCTCAGGCACCGGCACGCTCCGCCATCCACCGCTCCAGCGACTTGGTGTCTACCTGCCCCGCGATGAACTCGCGGTTGTCCATCACCTGCAGCAGAAACGGGATGGTGGTGTGCACGCCCTCGATCACCGTCTCCATGAGCGCCCGCTTCATCCGCCCGATCGCCTCTTCCCGCGTGGCGCCGTGGACGATGAGCTTGCCCAGCAGCGAGTCGTAGAACTGCGGCACGCGGTAGCCGGCGTACGCGTGCGTGTCCACCCGCACCCCGGGGCCGCCGGGAAGGTGGAAGGTGGTGATGGTCCCCGGCGAGGGCGCAAAGTTGCGCGACGGGTCCTCGGCGTTGATGCGGCACTCGATGGCGTGGCCGCGCAGCTGGATGTCCGTGTTCGGCAGGGAGAGGGGAAGCCCCGCCGCGGCGCGGATCTGCTCCTTCACCAGGTCGAAGCCCGTGCACATCTCCGTGACGGGGTGCTCCACCTGGATGCGCGTGTTCATCTCCATGAAGTAGAACGAGTTGTCCTCGTTCAGCAGCATCTCGATGGTCCCCGCGCCCACGTAGTCGATCGCCCGGGCCCCGCGCACCGCCGCGTCGCCCATGGCCGCCCGCAGCTCGGGGGAAAGGGCGGGGGAGGGCGCCTCTTCCAGCAGCTTCTGGTGGCGGCGCTGGATGGAGCAGTCGCGCTCGCCCAGGTGGACCACGCGGCCGTGCGTGTCGCCCAGAATCTGGAACTCGATGTGGCGCGGCCGCGCCAGGTACTTCTCCACATACACGCTGTCGTCGCCGAAGGCCGCGCCCGCCTCGCTGCGCGCCATTCCGAAGGCGGTGACGAACTCGTCTTCCGTGGCGGCCACGCGCATGCCCTTGCCGCCGCCGCCCGCCGCCGCCTTGATGAGAACGGGAAAGCCGATCTCGCGCGCGGCCGCCAGCGCCTCGTCGGGGTCGGCGATGGCGTCGGTGCCGGGGACGATGGGCACGCCCACCTCGCGCATGGTCCGGCGCGCGGTGGCCTTGTCGCCCATCTGCCGGATCTGCTGCGGCGTGGGGCCGATGAAGGTGATCTCGCTGGCCTCGCAGATTTCCGAGAACTCGGCGTTCTCGGCCAGGAAGCCGTAGCCGGGGTGGATGGCGTCGGCCCCCGTGATCTCCGCCGCGGCGATGATGCGGGGGATGTTGAGGTAGCTTTCGCGCGCGGACGCGGGGCCGATGCACACGTCCTCGTCGGCGAAGCGCACGTGCAGGCTCTCGCGGTCGGCTTCGCTGTAGACGGCGACGGTGCGCAGCCCCAGCTCCCTGCACGCGCGAATCACCCGCAGGGCGATCTCGCCCCGGTTGGCGATCAAGACTTTGCGGAACACTGCGTCTTTCGTCTCGGTTCAGTCGTCGCGCCGTCCCGTCCAGTCCATCTCCTGCTCCCCGGGCTGCACGCCGGAGACGCGCAGGGCGAACTCGGAGGGGTTGCTGGCGTAGTGGACCGCCCATTCGTAGCTGATCCAGCCGCGGCGGTACAGCTCCAGCAGCGACTGGTCAAAGGTCTGCATCCCGTACTGCACCTGCCCCTCGGCGATCAGGTCGGGGATGGACTGCGATTCGTCGCCCGTGCGGATGAACTGCGCGATGGCGGCGGTGTTCACCAGCACCTCGGCCGCGGGCACGCGCCCGGGGCGGTCGGCGCGGGGGATGAGGCGAAGGCTGATCACCGCGCGCAGCGCGTTGGCCAGCATCCCCCGGATCTCCTGGTGCTGGTGGGGCGGAAAGAAGCTGATGATGCGCCCGATGGTCTGGGCGGCGTCCGTCGTGTGCAGGGTGCTGAGCACCAGGTGCCCCGTGTCCGCGGCCTTGAGCACCGTCTCCATGGACGGCCGGTCGCGGATCTCGCCCAGCATGATGACGTCGGGGTCCTGCCGCAGCACGTGCCGCAGCGCGTCGTGGAACGAGTGCGTGTCGCTCCCCACCTCGCGCTGGCTGATGATGGCCCTGGAGTCGCGGTGCAGGAACTCGATGGGGTCCTCTACCGTGACGATGTTCACGGCCCGCCGCTCGTTCAGGTGGCGCACCATGGCCGCCAGCGTGGTCGACTTTCCCGACCCCGTGACCCCCGTCACCAGGACCAGCCCGCGGGGGGAGACGGCGATCTGCTCCATCACCGGCGGCAGGTCCAGCGTCTGCAGCCCGGGCACCTCGAAGGGGATGGACCGGAAGGCCATGCCGTAGGTGCCGCGCTGCTGAAAGATGTTTGCCCGGAAGCGCCCCAGCCCCTGCACGCCGATGGCGAAGTCGATCTCCTTGCGCTCGGCGAACTCCTCGCGCTGGCGCGGGCTCAGCGTCTGCTCGGCGCAGCGCTTGAGGTCCTCGGGACGAAGGACGGCCAGGCGGGTGTCGTTGAGCTCGCCGTTGATGCGCAGCACCGGCGGGCGCCCGACCTTGAGGTGCAGGTCGCTCGCGTTGCTGCGCACCATCTCCTGCAGCGCGTCGCGCAGGTTGAACTCCGCGCGGCCCCCGGGGGCCGCGCTCCCCGCGGTCTCGCTCACGCCGGATCGACGCGGAAAAGGACCTGGCCGTACTCCACGGGCTCGCCGTTCTCCACGCAGATCTCGCGGATGGTGCCGGCGACGTCGCTGGGAAGCTCGTTCATCAGCTTCATCGCCTCCAGAATGCACAGCGTCTGGCCGCGGGTCACGCGGCTGCCCAGCTCCACGTACGGCGGCGCTTCGGGCGCCGGCGCGCGGTAGAAGGTGCCCACCATGGGCGACTTGACCTCCACCAGGTTGCTGGCGGGGGCGGCCGGCGCGGTCGCGGCGCTCTCGGCGGCACCGGCCGCCTCCGTGGCGCCGTCGGGTGCCGCCGAG
>DATABT010000045.1:0-4348 GCA_036259455.1 Longimicrobium sp.
ACGGGGCTTCACCTGCAAACGGAATCACGCTTCGCGCGGTGTCCTCACCCCCGCCGGACCGTCCGAAGCACCGTGGTCCGTCTCAACCCCTCCCCCGAAGTTGGGGGAGGGGTCGACCGCCGTCGCGAGGAACGAGCGAAAGGCCGGTCGGGAGAGAGGGCCCGCCGGCAGCGCAGAGGGCCCCGCCCCCCGCCCCCCTCCCCGCTCGTCCCTCGCGGAGAGGGGGAGAACTGCCCCACACCAGAATTCCGACTGCAGGCAGAAACCGGGGTCTACGCCCCGTCCCACGCAGTTTGTGGGAGAGGGTGGCGAGGAACGAGCCGGGTGAGGGCCCGAGCGGGCGAGGGCACGGCCCGCCACGCGCGCGATCATTGCTCCCCCTCCCGCCGCTCCAGCATCCACCGGCGCTTCTCCAGCAGGCGGTCCACCTCGGCGTCCAGCGTGCGGAGCGCCTGGTCCACCGTCACCTGCCCGCGGGCGGCGCGCTCGCCCTGCTCAAAGACCTTGCTCACGATCTGCTCCGCCTCCGGCACCTTGGGGAGCGGCACCACGCGGTCCAGCTGGTCGCGGAACGCCGCCGCGTGCGCGTTCTCCGCCAGCACGGGCGACTGCCATGCGCTGCGCCGCGCGGGAAGGTCGCCGGTGAGCTCGTAGAAGCGCACCTGCGTGGCGGGCTCGCTCAGGTACTCGATGAACTTCCACGCGGCGTCCTTGTGCTTCGACCCGCGAAAGAGCACCAGCGACGCCCCGCCCGCCAGCGACACGCCGGGCCCGTCCGGGCCGGGAAGCGGCGCCGTGGCCCAGGGCGCGTCCTTCACGCGCGTGCCGAACTCGCCGATCTCCCACGGGCCGGTGATCACCATGCCGATGTTGCCGCGCTCGAACTCCTGGTAGCGGTTGCTGATCTCCGACGCGCTCACCCGCGGCGCCAGGCCCTCCTCGAATAGAGAGACGTAGAAGCGAAAGCCGAAGCGGAAGTCAGGATTGCTGAAGTCGCCGTAGCGGCCGCCGTCGCTCAGCAGGGTGCCGCCGGACTGCATTCCCAGGATCACCGGCTGCGGCCACTCGTTGGTGGGCAGCAGGATGGGATACTGGTTGGGGCCCATTCGCCGCTTCATCCTGCGCATGGCGTCCAGCCACTCCCCCCAGTTCCGCGGCGGCCGCGGATGGCCCGCGGCGGCCATCAGGTCGGGGCGGTAGAAGAGCACGCGCGTGTCCACGTACCACGGCAGCCCGTACGTCTGCCCGTCGATCACGTTGGTGTTCCAGATCCCCTCGAAGTAGTCCGCGCGCGGCGTGGACGGCGACGCGGCGGCGCGGGCGTCCAGCGGCTCCAGCGCGTTGAGCGCCTGGAACTCGGGGACCCAGGTGTTCCCCAGCTGCGCCACGTCGGGCGTTGCGTCGCCCACGAACGCGGTCAGCATCTTCTCGTGCGCGGCGGTCCACGGGATCTGCTGCACGTCCACGCGAATGCCGGGGTTGCGCCGCTCGAACTCCGGCACCAGCTGCTCCACCACCTCGCCCTCGCGCCCCATCGCCCAGAAGCGGATGGTAGTCACGTCCGCCTCCTCGCTCCCCGCGCATCCCGCGAGCAGGGCCAGCAGCGCCGCGCATGCGCCCGGCCGCATCGCCCGGCGGAGCAGCGTCATCCGCGCGGCGAGGTCAGCCACAGCGGCCCTGCAGCCAGCCGCCGGTGAAGCCGGCGCGGCAGAGCCCGCGGACCACGTGCTCGTTCCCCCGCATCAGCCGCCAGACCAGGTCCGTGCGGTAGTTTTCGATCATCAGCACGATGGGCCCCTGGTCGATGCCCAGGTAGTCACCGTCGAACCACCCCACGCCGGGGACGATGCGCCCGTGCTGCAGCGGCATGGGCTGCTTGAGGGTGGGATTGAAGGAGTCCAGGAACCCGTACCGCTGGAACAGGTGGTCGCCGTAGGTGCGGCGCATGTTCATCAGCGCGGGGATGGTGACCTCCGGCGCGAACGGGATGGACCCGCCCGCCGCCGTGGGCACCAGCGTCCCGTCGTCTTCCACGAAATCGGCCGAAACGCCGCGGGCGCGGTAGGTCCAGAAGGTCCGCTGCTTTCCACCGATGACCAGCGTGGTGTCCTTGGGCCCGTCCGCCGCCGTCAATCCCCACATGTCGGGCCCGTATCCATCCCACCCCATGGGGTTGCGGATGGCGTAGTCGCGCTGCGAGAGCGTGGCGCGGCGCGAGTTCTCGAAGTAGTCGATCCCCTTCTCGCGCATGAACGCGTCCTGGATCCCCCGGAAGTCGATCCACACGTGCGAGTACTGGTGCCCGAACAGGGGAGGAAAGTTGACCTGCGGCCGGCCCTCGAACGGCATCCACACGTAGGTGGACGTGAACGCCTCCCACGCCGACGGATCGACGGGGTGGGTGGGCGAGCCGAGCGCGAGGAGGTAGAGGAACATCGCCTCGCTGTAGCCGCGGTAGTCGTGGGGGATGAAGCCGCTCTCGGGGTGCCACCCCATGCTGACGCGCGGCGGGCGCGGGGTGGCGGCCCAGGCCCAGTCCACGCGCAGGTAGAGCGAGTCCGCCAGGGCGCGGATCTCCGCCTCGCGCGGGTCGGCGCGGTCGAAGTACTCCGACGCTGCCAGCACGCCCAGAATCAGCAGCCCGGTGTCGATGGTGGAAAGCTCCACCCGCTCGAACCGGTGCCCCGAGTTCATGTCCAGAAAGTGATAGAAGAAGCCGTTGTGCCCCGTCGTTCCGCTCGCCGCCGGCCCCTGCGGCGCGCTCCAGAAGAAGCGCAGCGTGGTGAGGGTGCGGTCGACGGCCTGGTCGCGGGTGATCCACCCCCGCTCCACTCCCACCGCGTAGGCCGTCAATCCAAACCCCACCGACGCCACGCTGCTGAACGACGGCGTGGGCCAGCGGTCGGGGACCAGCCCGTTGCGCGGGTTGGTCGTCTCCCAGAACCAGCGGAAGGTGCGCTCCTGCAACGTGTCCAGGAACGCAGTCTGGTCCGCCGGAAGGGGCGCCGCCGGCGCGCCGTTCACCGCCGCGCCGCCGCACGCCGCGCAGGCCACCATCGCCAGGACCGGGAGAATTCGCCGCATCGGGAGAAGAAGTGCGTGAGTGCGTGAGTGCGTCAGTGCGTCCGTGCGTCCATGCGTCCGTGCGTCTGTGCCGAAATGCGTGCCCGTGGGAGCCGCTGCCCGAACCCCGGCCGGCGGCCCCACAGGAGAGGATGCGGACGCCCACTCCCGCACTCACGCACTTCCGCACGCACGCACTTTTACCGGTGGTTGTACTCCAGCCCCACCTGCAGCCGCTGCGGGTCGCTGATGGTGCACCCGGCGCGGCCAAAGTTCTCGTCCTCGCGATTGAAGACGTTGTAGCACCCCAGGTTGTCGAAGTTGAAGGCGTTGAACAGCTCCGCCGACACCCCCAGCCGGCTGCCGCCCGCCCGCACGAAGTCCTTGCGCAGCCGCAGGTCCACCATGCGGTAGGCGAACGCGTCGGGGATGATGAACGAGTGCCGCTCCGGCGAAAAGCCGCCCGCCTCGAAGCAGGTCTGCGGACGGTTGCAGTCGGCGCGGCCGCCCACGTTCAGCGGCGTCCCCGAGCCCAGGTTCACCAGCCCGCTGAATTGCACGCCCCACAGCCACGGCATGTCCACGATCCAGTTGCCCACGATGCGCAGGCGCTCGTCGTTGCGCACCTCGCGCGGGTAGTCCGTCTCGTTGGGAAAGCTGAACTGGTCGTTGAATCCCTGCGTCTCGCGCTCCGCGATGGTCACCGCCACGCCCGCGCCCCACCCGCGCCCGCGGGCCGGATCACCGCGGTAGGGGCGGTCCACCTTGATCTGGATGGCGTCGTACCACGTCTTGCCCGCGTCGTCCGCCATCAGGATGGAGCTGAACCCGGGGATGTTGCGGTTCTGAAAGCAGTCCGGCACCGCGAACGAGCGCTCCGGGCACACGAAGTCCTGGTTGGCCCAGTAGAAGGTGAACACGCCCTCGCTGCGCACCCCCGTGTACGCCGCCGACGCCTCCACGCTGCCGAACGCGCGGCGAATGCCCAGGTTGAAGTGCTGCGCCCGCGGCGGCCGCAGGTCGTTGGGAAGGAGCTTGACCTCGGGCGTGTTGAAGCGGCGGTCCTGGATGAGCTCCAGCAGCGCCCCGCGGTCGGTGAGGAAGCGCTCGTCCCACTCCACCTGCCCCTCGCCCACCGGCCCGCCCGGCGGCGCGAAGAACAGCGTGTAGCTGGGGTGCTGCAGCGCGAACGACTCCTCGTTGGCGTTGTCGAACAGGTGGCGGTCGTAGAACAGCCCCCACCCGCCGAACACCGAGGTGATCCCCCGGCTGTCCAGCGCGTAGC
>DATABT010000046.1:0-5574 GCA_036259455.1 Longimicrobium sp.
GCCGCTCGCAATCATTCGTGTACGATGAACGACGCCGCCCGCCGAACGCCCGTGCCGACGTAAAAGGCTGGCTCCCGTACCTCGAAGACGGCCTCACGAGGTCGGAAGAAAGCCGCTCGCGCCGCGAACTGTCATTTCGAAAGAGGCGCCCGCGTGATGGCCGCCGGTGCAGGAACCCGTCGCGCCGACTGAGAAATCTACTCACCCGTGCTGGTGTCCCGTTTTCTCGCTACGCGCTCGCCCAGCGTTCTTTCCACTCCGGGAGCGCCGCGCGGAACTCGAACCTACGCAGTACCTTGCGCGCGACCGAGTGACCTCCCGTCCGGCATCGTGGGGCCGCCTACTGCGCTCCGGAGCCGACCCTGCGGTTATTCCGGCAAGGTCCTTTGGTCGCGCCGGCGCCCTGCGCGTCTCCAACGCCGGCGGCCGCCTGCGCAACGTCCGCTTCAAGTAGCTGGACTGAGCGCGATCGAGGGTTCGCTGACCGAAAGGAGCCCTGTCTTCAGCTACGGTGCCCGCCCGTTGCACCGAGCGGCTGAAGCCGCCGCAACAAACGCGGAAAGCCCCTCCCCGGCCGCTCGCGCGGCGGGGAGGGCTTCACCTGCTCGCGTGGGAATCAGCGCGCAGGCGGAACGACATCCCTCTTGCGTTTTCGGTTTTTGTACGGCATCTTGTGCGCCCTGCGGTGTTCATGCGCACGCGAGAACGGGGGAGAGGATGCCGATGATCGGGGGAGAAGCGGCGGAGCGGGCGGTACTGGCGCGTCCTCGCGTTGCGGCGGAGGCGTCCGCGCGCGATCCGTACGACCTGGGGTGGGTGATGGACTGGCTGTACGGCGACGCCGCCCTGCCGCCCATGCCGCTGCCGCCGGAGCAGGACGTCATCCCCTTCCCGCGGCGCAGGCCCGCCGTCCCCGCATACGAGCACGCGGCGCCCGCGCCCGTGCAGCCGCGCAAGCGGAGGGGCCACGCGCGCCAGCTGGTGCTGCTCTGATCCGCGTCACCCATTCACCCGTTCACGCTTGCCGCGCGCGGCGCTGGTCCGGAGATTCCATCCGCGCCGCGGGTGGCGCACAACGGAATTTGCGAGAGGCGAGGGAATGGAGCGCAAGACGCTGCTGGTGGGGCTGGCCCACCCGGACGACGAGGTGGGTGCGGCGGGGACGATCCTGGCGCAGAAGGCACGCGGCGACCGCGTGGTGGTGGTGTGGCTCACCCGCGGGGAGATGACGGAGGCGTTCGGCGCCATTCCCAGCGATGAGGTGGCGGCGCGGCGCGAGGAGCACGGCCGCCGCGCCGGCGAGATCCTGGGCGTGGAGACGCGGTTTCTGGACTTTGGCGACTGCCGTATCGAGGCGAACGCGGAGTCCGCCTGGCGCGTGGCGAAGCTGCTGGCGGAGATCAAGCCCGACGGGCTGATCACCTGGGGCGACGCGTGGGGGCGGGGAATGCGCCACCCGGACCACCAGGCGTCGGGCAAGGTCTTTCGCGACGCCATCACGCTGGCGCGCATCGCCAAGGTGGTGGCGCCCGCGCAGCCGCACCGCGCGGTCATGCCCATCTTCACCTACCGCGGCGCGTACTCCGCCATCCCGCCCGTGGCGGTGGACGTGGAGCCGTACGTGGACACCATCCACGAGCTGGCGCGCTTCTACCGCGAGAACATCGGCTTCGGCGACCCGCAGTGGCTGGAGCGCCGCCTGCGCGCGACGGGCGAGCAGTACGGCCTGCGCTACGCCGAGGCCTTCGACGCGTGGGAAACGCGCCCGGGGGTGGTGCGCCACCTGCTCCCCGCGCCCACGGCCGAGATCGGCGAGCACATCCACCCCGACCGCGCGCAGTAGCGGCGGAACGCGTCAGAAAAGGTTTGCGCCTTGCCCCGGGTGAGTCATCCGGCGCTACGCGCACCCCCGGGTGTCATTTCGAAGGAGGCGCCCGCGTCATCGCTGCCGGTGCAGGAGCCCCGTGGCGCGGACTGAGAAATCTGCTCACCCGTGCTGGCGGCCCGTTTTCTCGCTCCGCGTTCGACCAGAGTTTCTTTCGCTTCTCGCGGCCATCGTGAGGCTGGCACCGTGGCGTGGAACCAGCCTCACGGTTCTGCAGGCAAGGTCCTTCGGTGGGCGCCCGGAGTGTTTGGTATGAGGAGGTTACGCGCGGCGCCTCCCTCAGGATCACTGCACGGGCGCGGGTCTGGCAACACTGGAAGCAGAAGAGGCGGCCCGTCGCCGGACCGCCTCTCTGGAAATCGTTCGGAACGCCCCGGGCAGCTCACGACGCGCGGTTGTAGACCAGGCGGTAGCTGAGCGGCTGCGGCAGGCGCGGGCTGGTGATGGTGACGTTCATCGTCATCGTGTTGCCGTCGGCGCTCACCGTGAAGACGTTCACGCGCTGGCCGTCCTCGGCACGGAAGGTCTGGTGCAGCGCGGCGTTCTGCCACTCGGACGTCACCTGCACGCAGTCGCCGCGCATCTGGGTGCAGGTGCGGCCGGTCTCGCGGTGCCACAGCACCGGCTGCCCGTTGGCGGGGCTGCTCACCGAGGGGCGGCCCTGCATGTCGACGCGGATGTTGGTGGCGTCGTGCGTGATCACCAGCTGCGGGTACGCGGTATTGGTGCTGCGCAGGCGCGGGCGGGCAATCTGGCGCACCACCACGTTCATGCGCGCGACGGCCGTGTTGATCTTGGCGTTGATGTCGTCGCTCTGCTCGCGGTTGAGCGTCCAGGTGCCGCGAAGCTGCGACGCCTGCTGGGCCCGCACCACCGTGGGAAGCACGGCGAACAGCGCGAGCACGGCAAGCAGGGCGATGCGTTGACGGCGCATGGCAGACTCTCCAAAATGCGTGGGAGACATGGCCGCGCTGCCGGGGGTTCCCCGAAGGCGGCGTGGTGACGGCAGGTTGGCCGGAAATCTAAGACGTGCGGGTGCAGCGCGGTAGAGCCGGCGCAAACACCCTTTCACGCACGAACCGTACACCGGCGCGTGCCAGCCGGGTCCCCGCGGATGAAACCCCGCGCCGCCCGCGCCGTACCGTCCCCCGGAACTTCGCCCGCGGCGCCGCCGCGCGCCCGCACCCCCACCCCGGCTTGCGCCGCGACCATGACCGATCCCCGCATCCTCGCCCAGATCGATCCGCGTACCTGGGAGCACCCGGCCGACCGCGCCGCGCTGAACGCGCTGCGCAAGATCCCCGTGTTCGACCAGGTGCTGCGCTCCGTCTTCGGCTTCTTCGGCGAAAAGCCGCTGCGCCTGGCGTTCCTCAGCAGCTCCGTGCGCGTGACGGCGACGCAGTATCCGCGCGTCCACCGCCTGTACCTCGAGGCGGCGCGCACGCTGGACGTGCAGCCGCACCCGCTGTACGTGCAGCAGGGGTACACGCTGAACGCCTTCGCTTTCGGGATGCAGAAGCCGTTCATCGTCGTCAACTCGCTCACGGTGGAGGAGCTGGACGACAACGAGCTCCGCTTCGTGCTGGGCCACGAGCTGGGCCACGTGCTCAGCGGCCACACGCTGTACCTGACGATGATGGTCGTGCTCTACCAGCTCTCGCTGGTGGGCTTTCCCATCGTGGGGATCGCCGCGCGGGCGGTGCTGATGGCGCTGATGGAGTGGCACCGCAAGGCGGAGCTTTCCTGCGACCGCGCCGGCATCCTGGCCGTGCAGGACCCCGAGGCGGCCATGCGGACCATGCTCAAGTTCGCCGGCGGCAAGGCGGACCAGACCAACCTGGCGGACTTCATCAGCCAGGCGGAGGAGTACCGCGAGCCGGGCGACCTTGCGGACCAGGTGTTCAAGGTGCTGAACGTCCTGGCCCTCACGCACCCGGCGCCGGTGATCCGCGTGGCGGAGATGCGCAACTGGTTCGAGAGCGGCGCCTACGAGCGCATTCTGGCCGGCGACTACCGCCGCCGCGGCGAAGCCGAGCCCTCGTACGCCGAAGACGTGGCGGCCGCCGCGGCCTCGTACCGCGAGAGCGCCCGCGACGCGTTCGGCAACGCGCAGCAGGCGGCGCGGCGCGTGGTGGACTCGTTCCGCCAGGGCTTCGGCGCGCGGTAACGCGAACTGCGGGGGGGCGCTCCCGATGCGGATCCGGCGGCGTAGATGAAAGTCGCCAATCTGTCATTTCGAAGAAGGCGCCCGCGTGATCGCCGCCGGTGGAGCAACCCGTGGCGCCGACTGAGAAATCTACTCACCCGTGCTGGTGACCCGTCTGCTCGCTCCGCCTCACCCGGAGTTTTTCTCGCCATTCGGCCCCGCAGGCGCGGGACGCCTTTCATCCCGCCGAAAGCTGACGAGGGGCAAATCGGGTTCATGGCGTCGGACGCTGGACCTGGAAGAAGTCGTCCGCTGAATCGCGGCGGCCTTGCGGAAATCGAGGCGAAGTTCAACCTCCCCCGGGGTTCTTGGGCTCATCGCGGAGTTTTGTTGCAATGGTCCGTGACCCGCATGCCGCGCATTGTCATTCCGAGGGAGGCGCCCACTGGATCTGCGCCGGTGCAGGATCTTGAGCGCCGAGCGAGGAATCTGCTCACTCAGGCTCGTGGCCCGCGTCCGGTCGCGGACTCCTCCGGTCCGTACGCCGCACACGGGCGAGTACGCGGCGGAAAACCTGCGGGGCCGGGATCCAGCACGCAGGCTGACCACCAGTACCGGAGAGTAGATTTCTCAGTCGGCGCCACGGAAATCCTGCACTGGCAGTGATCACGCGGGCGCCTTTTTCGAAATGACAGCGGCGCGGCCGCGTGCAACCAGATCGACGATGAACCGGTATTTCTGGGGGAGGTGCGAGCGGCGAGCGGAGGGGGGCTCGCGCGGAGCTCGGGGGTTCGTTCCACCGGACGCAGGAGTTCCGTACATGCAGTTCCGCCGTTGCTCCGTAATGAATTCGTTCTTTTAGTTTAGCGGGTCTGCCATGAGGGGGCGGATTACGTCTCGCGCGATGCCCGGCGGCAGCCCGCGCTCCAGTGAGGGTTGCGACGGGGGAGTTTTTCTGGCTGTTCGCTGGCGCGGCTGACGCGTAGAACGCTGGCGGTTGCTGGGGCGATTGGATGCGGGAGAGGGGCTATCCTGCGCAAAATCAATCACTTGAACCGTTCGGTGCGTGAAGTTTGAGACGGGGACTGGGCCGGAGTCGGGGGGGCGGACGTGCGCGGTGTGCACGGAATCGGGTAAAGCCCAGCAATGGCGCGGTTGAAAGTGGAACCGGGTTTGCATCACCCCGGCGCCGGGCCTGCCGACCGGCCGCGCCCGACCTGTAACCGCCACGCGTGGAGACTCCCATGAACAAGTCAGAGTTCATCGACAAGGTCGCCGAGAAGGCCCAGATGAGCCGGGCCGCGGCGGCACGCGCGGTCGACGCCATCTTCGACACCGCCGGCGGCGCGGTCTCCGAGGCGGTGCACGGGCTCGGCGAGCTGTCCATCCCCGGCTTCGGCAAGTTCACCAAGAAGACCCGGGCCGCGCGCCAGGGCCGCAACCCGCGCACCGGCGCCGTGATCGACATCCCGGAGCGCGCCACCATCTCCTTCACCGCGGGCAAGAACTTCCGCGAGGGCTCGCCCAGCGGCCGGCGCAAGGC
>DATABT010000047.1:0-9901 GCA_036259455.1 Longimicrobium sp.
CGCCCGCTCCCGCGCCGGCCGGGCCCGTGCGGCTGCTGAACGAGGGGCCCGCCGTGCGGCGGATGCGCACCGTGTATCCGCCCGCGCTGCTGGCCGGCGGCGTGCGCGGCGACGTGACGGTAGAGGTGGTGCTCGATGAGGACGGGCGCGTGCAGTCGGCCATCGACGTGCAGGCGAACAACGACCAGTTCCGCGGCCCCGCGCTGACCATCGCCCAGGAGCTGCGCTTCACCACGCCGCCCGCGGAGGGGACGGCGGTGCGCGTGCGGATGCGCTTTCAGCCCGCGGGAAGCCGCATCAACGTCGTGAATCCGTAACGCAGGGCGGACGACGTTCGAACGCTGGATGATCCACGTCCTCCGTCCGGTCTTTTCGCCGCCGGCCGCGGCGGGGGCGGTGGTGCCGGTGCGGATGCGGTTCATCCAGCCCGCGCCGCGCGTGCGGGTGATGACGCGGTAAGGCGATCGGGGGAAGCGAAATGACGCAGGTGATGGAGGGCGGCGAGGCGGGGGCGCGGCCGGCGTGGTGGCAGCGCGGCGTTATCTACCAGATCTATCCACGCTCGTTCCAGGACACGGACGGCGACGGCGTGGGCGACCTGCGCGGCATCGTCCGGCGGCTGGACTACCTGCGCTGGCTGGGGGTGGACGCGGTGTGGATCAGCCCGTTCTATCCCTCGCCCATGGACGACTTCGGCTACGACGTCACCGACCACCGCTCCGTGGACCGCGTCTATGGCAGCATGGTGGACTTTGACGCGGTCGTGGCCCAGGCGCACGCGCGCGGCATTCGCGTGATCGTGGACTACATCCCCAACCACACCTCCTTCCGCCACCCGTGGTTCAGCGAGGCGCGAGCCGCCCGTCACAACCGGCGGCGGGACTGGTACGTGTGGCGCGACCCGGCGCCGGACGGCGGCCCGCCCAACAACTGGCTCAGCGCGTTCGGCGGGAGCGCGTGGGAGTGGGACGCGCCCACCGGGCAGTACTACCTGCACACCTTTCTGCGCCAGCAGCCGGACCTCAACTGGCGCAACCCGGCCGTGGAGGTGGAGATGCTGGACGTGCTGCGCTTCTGGCTGGAGCGCGGCGCAGACGGAGTGCGGGTGGACGCCATCCAGGTGGTGATCAAGGACGACCACTTTCGCGACAACCCGCCCAACCCGGCCTACCGCGAGGGGGTGGACGACCCGTACGACCGGCTGCTGCGCGAGCATTCCGCCGACCGCCCGGAGGTGCACCGGCTGATCTCGCGGATGCGGGAGATGGTGGAGGGGTACGGCGACCGCGTGCTCATCGGCGAGATCTACAACGAGGTCGAGCGGATGATGGCCTACTACGGCCAGGATGAGCGCGGCGTGCACTTTCCCTACAACTTCCAGCTGATCAGGCTGCCGTGGAACGCGCGCGTGATCGACGCGGCCGTGCGGCGGTACGAGGAGCTGCTGCCGGCGGGCGCGTGGCCCAACTGGGTGCTGGGCAACCACGACCGCCACCGCATCGCCAGCCGCGTGGGCCCGGCGCAGGCCCGCGTCGCCGCCATGCTGCTGCTGACGCTGCGCGGCACGCCGACGGTCTACTATGGAGACGAGATCGGGATGCGCGACGTGCCCATCCCGCCGGACCGCGTGCAGGACCCGTGGGAAAAGAACCTTCCCGGCCGCGGCCTGGGGCGCGACCCCGAGCGCACGCCCATGCAGTGGAGCGCGGAGCCCAACGCCGGCTTCACCACGGGCGAGCCCTGGCTGCCGCTGGCGGACGACTTCGCCCAGGTCAACGTGCAGGCGCAGCGGTCGGACCCGGCCTCCATGCTCGCGCTGCACCGCGCGCTGCTGGACCTGCGCCGCCGCGAGCCCGCGCTGTCCATCGGCGACTGGGCGCCCGTGGAGGCGGAGGGCGACGTGCTCGCGTACCTGCGCACGCACGGCGATTCGCGCTTCCTCGTCGCCCTCGACCTCGGCGCCGGACCCGCGGCCCTCGACTTCGGTGGATCGGGAGAGGTGGTGCTGAGCACGCTCCCGGACGCCGGGCGGCGGGTGAAGGGCGCCATGGACCTGCGCGGCGACGAAGGCGTCATCGTGCGGCTGGATTGATCGGCCGGATCAGACCGGGAGATCGTGGATGCGGATGATGATCGCGCTGGCCGCCGTCCTCGCGTACTGGTGCGCGCCACCTCTCCCCCGCGCGGTTTGCGGGGGAGAGGCCGGGTGAACGGGAAGTTCGCGGACGCAGCCGGGGCTTTCCTGGCGCGCGGGCCGCGGCAGCAAACAGAAAACGCAGGGGAGCCTGTGGGCTCCCCTGCGTATTTCCACCCGGAGCGCGGCTCAGAGTGCCGCGTCGCGGTTCCAGCTGGCCTGGTAGGCCGGGCCGCGCGGACCGCTGGTGGGGCCGGTCTCGCCCACCTCGCCCCAGCGTCCGGAATAGCGCACCCACTCCTGGCCCGACATGGGCTTCGTGGTGGTGGTGAGCGCCTCGCCCACGTTCACCAGCCCGGCGCCGCGAATGCCCGCAGCGGTGGAGCCCGCGTCGCCGCCCCAGGTGAACCAGCGCTGGTTCACGTTGGTCCAGCAGCTGTTGTCGCCCCCCTCGGCCACGATGTAGTCGCAGTCCGCCTCGGCGCGGTAGCTGGCGTGCGAGCCGTCGGCCACCCACACCTGCGGGTGCGTGCCGTACCAGCTTACCTGCGCCGGGGTGTACAGCACGCCGCCGTTGTGCTGCGCGTAATAGAGGGCGTCCACCTGGTGGCTGGCGTTCAGCCGCACGTTGATGTGCTCCCAGTCGCCCTCGTGGTTGGCGCTCGCCACGAAGTCGTTGTACGGGTAGAACACCCAGTACTGAATGCTCACGCCGCCCATGGTGTTGCGGTACGCGTGAAAGTACGTCTGCCACGTGGCCGGGTCGCGCATGCCCGGGTGCACCGCGTCGTCGCTGATCGACTGCAGGAAGTAGTGGTCGTCGTTGTGCCAGCTGCGGTCGGAGTACTGGTACGGCGACTCGTGCACGCAGCCGTACCACTTGAGCACGAACCGCTGGTGCGACTGCTGCAGCAGGTTGGTGGTGTTCACCTGTCCCACGTCCAGCATCTGGTGGTCCGCGCAGTTGTTGTGGTGAATGCGCATGCGCACCCTGGGCAGGTACCACGCGACCGTCGACGGCCACGTCCAGTCGCCCGCCACCCCGGCGCTCGCGTCGGCGCGCGAGATCAGGTTGGGCATGTACAGCACCGGCGCAAAGCGGTTGGCCAGCTCCCACTCCGTGCCGTCGTCCAGCCCGTCGCCGTCGTTGTCCACGCCCCACGCGAACGCGGGAGCGGCGGGATCTGCGGAGGCCTGCGGATTGGTGGCGGCGTCCGAACAGCCGGCGAACAGGAGAAGCCCCGCCAGCAGGGCAAGATAATTCTTCATGGAACGGCGTCGATCCGGAAAAACGGGTTGGTTCCGAATGCGCTCGCGTCAGCGCAAGATGGACCGTAAATGTAATCATCACAATCACTTACGTCAATACTGGCGCATTCTGTTCACGTCCCCTTCTTGCGCGGTCCTGTTGCCGGGACGTTCCCGCTGCAGCCGGAAGGGCCCCGCGCGGGAGCGGCTGAAGCCCCCGCAGCAAAGCGGAAAGTCGTGGAGGGGGTGCACGAGCCCGAGCGACGCCGGGAGAGGGCTACGGCTGCTGCCCCAGCGCCCGCAGACGCTCCTGCGCCCCGCGGTGGTTGGGCTGAATGCCCAGCGCGCGGCGGTACCGCGCCATGGCGGCGTCGCGCTCGCCCGCCGCCTCCAGCGCGCGGCCCAGCTCGAAGGCTGCCCCGGCGCTGTTGGGGAATTGCTCCTCGTTCAGCTCCAGCATCCGCCGCGCCTCCGCCCGCCGCCCCTGCGCCGCCAGGCGCGTGGCCAGCTCGCTCAGCGACCGTTCGCCGAAGTCGTACGTGGAGCGTCCGTAGTACTGCGTCCGCAGCCGGCCGTACACCGCCACGGCCGAGTCCGCGCCCTGCGCGCGCGCCACCGTGAGCAGCGTGTCCTCCAGCGTCAGCGGGCGCGGGGCGCCGCGGTGGCAGGTCACGCACCCCACCTGCATGCGGTTTTCACCCAGCTCGGGAATGTCCGGAAGCAGGTCGCCGTTGATGGCGCGCACCATCCGCATCATCCCCCGCGCCGCGTCCTTGGTCTCCTTGTCGTCGGCGGCGAAGTTCAGTGAATCCGGCGGCGCGCCCTCGTACGGCACGTGGCAGTAGTTGCAGCGCACGCCCAGCGACGTGGTGAAGTTGCGCATCACGGCGATCACCGCCTCGCGAGACATCGTGTCCGGCAGCACCTGCAGGTTCTGCGGCCGGTCCGCCTCGCGCGACTGCGCGGCGGGGGCGGCGCCGGACGCGGCGGGGCGGCCCGCCTGCCCCACGCAGGCCGGGAGCGCGGCGAGCAGCAGCACGGTGCGGAACGCGGATTTCCTGGGCATGGGATCGCGGTCTGTGGGTGCGCGGCGCCAGTCGCTGGCAGGGAGTACGGCCGATCCGGGGGATGACGCAATTCGCATTCTTTCCCCATCCGCCGCAAGACCCGCATCGCCGCCGCCGCGTCGGCGCGCGACGAACCACGAACGCGGTGGATGCCCTCATCCGCCTCCTCTCTCCTTTCCTCCGCGTCCCGCCGCGGGATGCCGTTCCGGGCGTGGAATCTGCGGCGCGCGGCGTCCGCAAGAGAAACGTGGATCGACCAGCCGCGAAGGGGGGGAGGATGGCGGAACGGGATCTGATCGAGGCGGTCAAGCGCGCGGAAAAGCCGCTGCGCGACGAGGGAGACCTGGATACGCTGCTGGAGCGCATCGGCGACGCGCGCGTGGTGCTGCTGGGCGAGGCGTCGCACGGAACGCACGAGTACTACACCTGGCGCGACCGCATCAGCCGCCGCCTGATCGAGGAGAAGGGGTTCCACTTCATCGCCGTGGAGGGCGACTGGCCGGACTGCTACCTCGTCAACCGCTGGGTCAAGCACCACGACGGCGCCGGCGGCGCGCGCGACATGCTGCACGCCTTTGAGCGCTGGCCCACGTGGATGTGGGCCAACCACGAGGTCGCCGGTCTGGCCGAGTGGCTGCGCGCGCACAACGAGCCGCTGCCGGACGACGAGCGGGTAGGTTTCTACGGGCTGGACGTCTATTCGCTGTGGGACTCCATGGACGTCGTCACGCGCTATCTGGAGAAGGTGGATCCCGAGGCGGCGAAGCGGGCGCGCGGCGCGTACGGCTGCTTCGATCCGTTCGAGGAAGACGTGCAGGACTACGCGATGGCCACCATGCTCGTCCCCACCAGCTGCGAGGAGGAGGTGGTCCGCATCCTCACCGACCTGCGGTCGAAGGGGCCGGATTACGGGGAAGAGGGGCGCGAGGCCTTCTTCAACGCCGAGCAGAACGCCCTCGTCGCCCGCAACGCCGAGCGCTACTACCGTGCCATGATCCGCGGCGGCGCGCAGAGCTGGAACGTGCGCGACACGCACATGATCGAGACGCTGGAGCGCCTGCTTCAGCACCACGGCCCGGACGCGAAGGCGATCGTCTGGGAGCACAACACGCACGTGGGCGACGCGCGGGCCACGGACATGGCGCGCGTGGGGATGGTGAACGTCGGCTCGCTGGCGCGCGAGCGGTGGGGCGGCGAGGTGGTGATCGCCGGCTTCGCTTCGCACCGCGGCAGCGTGATCGCGGGGAGCGAGTGGGGCGCGCCCATGCAGCGCATGCGCGTTCCCGAGGCGCGCGAGGGGAGCTGGGAGCACGTCTTTCACCAGGCCGGCGCGCACGACCGGCTGGTGATGATGGACGAGATCGACGACGTTCCCGCCGCGCTCGACGCCCGCGGCCACCGCGCCATCGGCGTCGTCTACCACCCCGAGCGCGAGGCGTACGGCAACTACGTGCCGTCGGTGCTCCCCTTCCGTTACGACGCCATGCTGTACATCGACCACTCCCACGCCCTGCGCCCGCTCAGGATGCCCGCGCACCTGGACGAGCACGAGCCGCCCGAGACGTTCCCGAGCGGCATGTGATGGTGAAGGGTGGTAGGGTGATGCAGTGATGCAGTGATGGAAAAGGAGTGGGTCGCCGGGGGGCGAGCCGGGCGGGTGAGGCCGCGGCTCGAAATGCCAGAAGCCCCGTCTCCGCTCACGCTCGCGGAACGGGGCTTCAACACCACGGGCGCTTCGCGTGGCAGCGGGATCGATCCCGTGCGCGAAGCGCCCGTGAAGGTGAAGCCCCGCCGGGCGAGCGCAGCGCGCCCGGGGCGGGGCTTATGGCCGTCATAGCCGCGGGCTTCAGCCCGCGGTGCGCGCGGACGGGGCCTACACCGCCGCCGCCATCCACCCCGGCAGGTCGCGCACCAGCTTCTGCGTGTTCACGGGCTTCACCACGTACGCCGTGCAGCCGGCCTCCAGGCACGCCCGCCGGTCCGACGCCTCGTCGCGGCCGGTGAGGGCCACGACCGCGATGCCGGCCGTCTCCGGCGTGGCCTTGATGCGCTTCACCACCTCCAGGCCGGAGATGTCGGGAAGGCCCATGTCCAGCAGCACCAGGTCGGGCCGCCGCTCCGACGCCAGGCGCAGCGCGTCCTCGCCCGTTCCCGCGCCCAGGACGTGGTACCCCGCGTCTTCCAGCAGGATGGTGAAGGCGTCGCGGATGGGCTCGCTGTCCTCCACCAGCAGGACCGTCTTCCGCTCGCTCACTCGCCCGCGCCCGCTCCGCCGTCGCCGTTGGAGCGCTCGTCCGGCAGGCCGGCCGCGTGCACCGAGGGAAGGGTGAAGAAGAAGCGGCTTCCCTCGCCCAGCTCGCTCTCCACCCAGATGCGCCCGCCGTGCAGTTCCACAAAGCGCCGGGCGATGGAAAGACCCAGCCCCGTGCCGTGGTGCACCCGCGCGCGCGACGCGTCCACCTGCGCGAACTCGCGAAAGATGAGCTCGTGGTGCTCCGGGTCTATGCCGATGCCGCTGTCGCTCACCTCCACCTGCAGCCATCCCGGCTGCCCCGGCGCCCTGCGCGCCTCCACCCGCACCCAGCCGCCCTCCGGCGTGAACTTGATGGCGTTGCCGATCAGGTTCCCCAGCACGTGCGCCACCTTGTCCCGGTCCGCCCACGCCTCGGGGATCTCGCCGTCGAACTTCGTGCTGAAGGCGAGACCCTTCCGCTCCAGCAGCGACGCGTTCATCTCGCGCACGTTCTCCACCACGTCCGTCAGGCGGAACTCGGCGGGGCGGATGTCGATGGCGGGGGCGTTGGTGCGCGCGTAGGTCAGAATCTCCTCGATCATCCCCAGCAGCTGCCGGCAGCTGCCGATCATCGATTCGATGGCCTCGCGCTGCCGCGGCGAGATCTCGCCCAGCAGCCCGTCGCGCAGGATCTCGCCGTAGGTGACGATGGCGGTGAGCGGCGTGCGCAGCTCGTGGGACACGTTGGTGAGGAACTGGCTCTTGGCCACGTCCAGGTTCCGCAGCTCCAGCACCGCGCGCTCCAGCTCCTGCACGCGCCCCCCCACCTCGCGCGGGGACGGCGCGGCCCCGCCGTGGCCGTTGATCTCCACGACGATCGCGGGGCCGGCGTCCGCCGGCGGCGCGTCCACGATGCGGAACCCTTCGCGGGCCAGCACCTCGCGCAGGCGTTCGGCCGTGGATTGGTCGCCCTGAAGGTAGAGCCGGAGGTCGTCCATGCGGATCGGATAGGGGGAACCTTTGTAGGCCAATCTAGACGGCGCCTGGCGTGGCTGCAAGCAGGTCGTCGCCCTCCACCTGCTCCGCCAGCAGCTGGCGCCGCTGAAGCGCCGCGTACACGCCGCCGGCCCGCAGCAGCTCCGTGTGCGTGCCGCGCTCCACCAGCCGCCCGCCGTCCATCACCAGGATCAGGTCCGCGTTCATCACCGCCGTCACGCGGTGGCTCACGATCAGGCTCGTGCGGCCCTTGAAGACGGTGCGCAGCCCCTCCAGAATGCCGTGCTCCGTGTGCGTGTCCACGGCTGAAAGTGCGTCGTCCAGCACCAGGATGGGCGCGTCCCGCGCCACCGCGCGGGCGAGCGCCGCGCGCTGCTTCTGCCCGCCGCTCAGGTTGATGCCGCGCTCGCCCAGCACGGTGTCGTATCCGCCGGGAAACGACTCCACCGTGGCGTCCAGCTCCGCCACCCGCGCGGCGGCCCGGACGCGCGCCAGCCGCCGCGCCTCGTCCGGCTCGTCGAACCCCAGCGCCAGGTTCTCGCCGATGGTCTCCGAGAATAGAAACGTATCCTGCGGCACCAGCGCCACCGCCTCGCGCAGCCGGTCCAGCTTCCACCGCGTCAGGGGAATGCCGTCCACCCGCACCTCGCCCCTGGCCGGATCGTACAGCCGCGCGAGGAGGGAGACGACGGACGACTTGCCCGAGCCCGTCGGCCCCACGATGGCCACCGTTGCCCCCGCGGGGACGCGGAACGAGACGTCCTTCAACACGTCCCGCTCCGTTCCCGGATAGCGGAAGGAGACGTTCACGAACTCGATCTCCCCCCGCACCTCCGCGGGTGACAGGGCGTCCGGCGCGTCGTGGATGGCGGGGCGCGTCTCCAGGATCCGCGACACGCGCCCCATGGACGCCGCGCCGCGCTGGAACAGGTTGACCACCCAGCCCAGGGCGATCATCGGCCAGGAGAGCATTCCCAGGTAGATGAGAAAGATCACCAGGTCGCCCACGGTGATGCGCCCCGCCAGGATCGCCCGTCCGCCCACGCCCAGCGCCAGCGCCATCCCCAGACCGGCGAGCAGGCCCAGGGAGGGAAAGAAGAGGCCCTGCGTGCGCGCCAACTCCACGTTGCGGCGCATGGCCTCGTGCGCCAGCCCGCGGAACCGCGCCGTCTGCGCCGCCTCCTGGCCGTACGCCTTCACGATGCGCTGCCCGGCCAGGTTCTCCTGCGCCATGGTGGAGAGAATGCCCAGCTGCTCCTGGATCTTCTCGAACCGGTCGTGGATCAGGTTGCCGAAGCCGATGGTCACCGGCGGCAGCAGCAGAAGGGGGATGAGGGAGACCATCGTCATCCACGGGTCGATCATCCCCATCCGCACGATGGCGAACAGCCCGAAGACGACCGTGTTGACCAGGTACATGTACGCCGGCCCCGCCACCATCCGCACCGCGGCGATGTCGTTGGTGGCCCGCGACATGATCTCGCCCGTGGGATGGGCGGCGTAGAACCCCGCGTCCAGCCGCAGCAGGTGCGCGAAGAAGTCGTCGCGCAGGTCCAGCTCAACCTTGCGGCTGATGCCGTTCAGGATCTGCCGCATCCAGAAGCGCCCCGCGCCGGCCACCAGCGCCAGCAGGGCGGAGAAGAGCGCGTACCGGCCCACGAGGCCGCGCGTGGCCCCGGGCTGCCCCAGCGCGTCCACCCCGGCCTTGACGTACTCCAGGCTGGCGACGTTCACCGCGTTGGACACCACCACCGTCCCCAGCCCCACCGCGATCGCGCCGCGGTAGCGCCGCAGGTACGGCAAAAGTGCCTTCAGTTCTCGCATGTAGCAGCTTTACGGCATTGCACGTAGCAGCAGGCACGCCCGTTGCCCCCTGGGTGTACCGACCGGGGGGCGCGGCGGAGAAGAGCATCGTACCCTGCCCCCGACCGGATAGCAAGCAACCATGCGGGAAAAGGAGCAGCTGGATGACGCGTAGAACCCTGGCCGTGGCGCTCGCGCTGGCCCTGCCGGTGTCCTCTGGGTTGGTCGCCTGCGGCGACGGGGGGGACACTGCCGACCGGGCCGCGCTGGAGCGCCAGGCCCTGGAGCGCGACCTTGACCTGGCCCTCAAGCCGGATACGACGCCCGAGGTGGCGCTGACGGACGTGGCGCTGGCCGGCGGCACGGGCGCGCCCACCGTGGCGCCCGCGCCGGAGCAGCCGCAGACGCCGGCCCCCGCGC
>DATABT010000048.1:0-5983 GCA_036259455.1 Longimicrobium sp.
GCCGCGCTGATCACACCGTCTGCCTTGCCGAGTCTCGGGAGGGGCGGCGCCGCCGCGTCCGCCCCTTCTGCGCTCTTATTCCTGGAAGATAAAAGTGGTGCCGAGACGGTATCACTACGATGACGAGGGGCGGTCTCCCCACCGGGAAGCCCGCCCCTCGCGCAACGTACCTTCGTACCCCGTACCTTCGTACCCCCCTCCGGCCTACCCCTCCCCCTCGAGATACGTGTATCCCGCAAGGCCGGCGATGTAATCCGCGATGAACGCGTTGGCCTCCGCGCGGGTGATGCGGCTGCCGGCGTTGGCGATCTTGCGTCGGAAGGTGGCGATCAGGTCCTGCGTGTTGAACTGCACGTAGTTCAGCACCTCGGTGATCGTGTCTCCGTGCACCAGGTCGCCGATCTCGTACCCCGTGTCGGTGAGCTTTACGTGCACGGCGTTTGTGTCGCCGAACAGGTTGTGCAGGTCGCCCAGAATCTCCTGGTACGCGCCGGTCAGAAAGATCCCCAGCACGTACGGCTCGCCGTGGCCAAACGCGTGCAGCTCCAGGCTGGGCTTGCTCTTACGCCATCCCACGAAGTGGTCGATCTTTCCGTCGCTGTCGCAGGTCACGTCCTGCAGCGTGCCGCGGCGCGTGGGCTCCTCGTCCAGCCGGTGGATGGGCATGATGGGGAACAGCTGGTCGATGGCCCAGCTGTCCGGCAGCGACTGAAAGAGCGAGAAGTTGCAGAAGTACCGGTCGATCAGGATCCCCTCCAGCTCGGGGAGGATGTCCTCGTAGTCGTCCGGGTCCTTTGCCGCCAGCTGCGCCACGCGGTTCATGATGGCCAGCCAGTAGCGCTCGCCGTTGGCCCGCTCGCGCAGGCTGAGGGTGCCGGAGTTGAAGTGGACGACCAGCTGCTCCTTGAGGAAGGTGGCGTCGTGGTACACCTCGTGTACCCGGCGCGCGTTCAGCTCCCGCAGCACCCCCGCCAGCTCGTGGACGAGCGCGTGGTCGTCCTCCCCCACGGGCTCCGGCTCTTCCGGGCTCTGCGTCTCCAGGTCGATGACGTTGATGAGCAGCAGCGCGTGGTGCGCCGTGAGCGCGCGGCCGCTCTCGGAGATGATGTGCGGCATGGGCACCTCGTTCTCGCGGCATGCCTCGGCCAGCGCGTACACGATGTCGTTGGCGTACTCCTGCATGGAGTAGTTGACGCTCGCGCTGCTGGTGGAGCGCGAGCCGTCGTAGTCCACGCCCAGCCCGCCGCCCACGTCCACGTACTGCACGTCCACCCCCAGCTGGCGCAGCTCCACGTAGTACCGCGCCACCTCCGTCATGGCCAGCTTGATGTTGCGGATGTCGGGGATCTGCGAGCCCAGGTGAAAGTGGATGAGCTTGAGCACGTCCATCTTTCCGGCCTGGTCCAGCATGTCCAGCACCTTGACGAGCTGCGCGCTGTTCAGCCCGAACTTGCTCTTTTCCCCCGCCGTCTCGCTCCACCGCCCGGCCCCGGTGGCGCTGAGCTTGATGCGTACGCCGGCGGTGGGCTCCACGCCCATGTCCGCGGCCACGCGCAGCAGCACCTCAACCTCGCTGAGCTTTTCGATGACGACGAGCACCTTGTGGCCCAGCTTCTGGCCCATCAGCGCCAGCCGCATGAACTCTTCGTCCTTGTAGCCGTTGCAGATGATGAGGTGGTCCGTGCGCTCGTTGAGCGCCAGCACCGCCTGCAGCTCCGGCTTGCTCCCCACCTCCAGCCCCACGCCGTGGCGCTCGCCGTACTGAACGATCTCCTCCACCACGTGCCGCTGCTGGTTCACCTTGATGGGGTATACCGTGGTGTAGTTCCCCTCATAGCCGTACTCGCGGATGGCCGTGGCAAAGCGGTCGCCCAGCGTCTCGATGCGGGTGCGCAGGATGTCGCTGAAGCGCAGCAGCAGGGGCAGCCCCACCCCCTGCGCCTCCATGTCGGTGGCCAGCTCGAACAGGTCCAGCGCCGGCCCGTCCGCCTTGGACGGGCTCACCGTCACGTGGCCCTTCTCGTTGATGTCAAAGTAGCCGATTCCCCACCCCTCGATGTTGTACAGCTCGCGGGAATCGTCGATGGTCCACTTCCTGGGCAGCTCTGCCTCCTGCGGCCAAACGCCACGGGTTTGATTCGGGATCGCGAAGGGGATCGAATCTGGACCCTTTG
Organism: Longimicrobium sp.; assembly: GCA_036259455.1. Lineage (GTDB taxonomy): Bacteria > Gemmatimonadota > Gemmatimonadetes > Longimicrobiales > Longimicrobiaceae > Longimicrobium. Next base: position 2,175 of record DATABT010000048.1, read on the forward strand.
CGCGCCGCGCGAAAGGGGCCGCCCCCCGACTTGTTCGCCGGGGCGTCACCCGGCTACTTTCCCGGCCGATCCGGCGGATCTCCCAGAACTTCAGACGATCGACCGCACCGCATGTATCGCGCGCCCGATTTTTCGCAGCCCCGCTTCGCCGACGCCCCCGCGGCCCGCTTCGAGCCCGCCCCGGCGGACGGCGTGCTTCCCGAGGGCTTCTTCTCCACCACGAACCTGCCCACCTACGTCAAGCTGCAGGACGGATCGTGGAAGCTGCCCCGCGACCCGCGGATGGACAGTGCGCTGGTGATCGACCCCGACGGCGTTCCGCGCGTGCTGGAGGGCCGCTACGTGCGCGCGGGCCAGCCGGTGGCGATGGGCCTGGCGGAGGACGGCAGCGAGGGGATCTTCGTCCACGCCACGGGGCTGATGACGGGTCCGGAGGGCGACGTGGGGCCGGAGGGAGAGTTCAAGTTCATGTCGTCCGAGGTCAGCCGCGAAAAGCCGACGGACTACGGCGAGATGGCCCGCATTCTCGTCGAAGAGCGCGAGCGCGGCGGGCACTTCATCTGGGTGGTGGGCCCCGCCGTTCTCCACTCGCGCGGGCGCGACACGCTGGCGTGGTTCATTCGCGAGGGGTACGTGGGCGCGCTGTTCGGCGGCAACGCCGTGGCCGTGCACGACATCGAGAGCGCCACGATGGGTACGACGCTGGGGATGAACAACCGGGGGATCCCCATGGAGGGCGGCCACGCCTTCCACATGCGCGCCATCAACCGAGTCCGCGCGGCGGGGTCCATCGCCGCGGCGGTGGAGCAGGGGATCATTCGCGAGGGGGTGATGCACGCGGCGGTGACCAGCGGCATTCCCTACGTGCTCGCCGGCTCCATCCGCGACGACGGGCCGCTGCCGGACACCATCACCGACGCCATCCGCTGCCAGGAGGTGATGAAGGAGCACACCCGCCGCTGCACGGGCGTGATCATGATCGCCACGGCGCTGCACTCCATCGCCACCGGCAACATGCTCCCCTCGTATGCATGGAACGAGGAGACGGGCGAGGTGCGGCCGCTGACCACCATCTGCGTGGACTCGTCGGAGTTCGTCGTGTCGAAGCTCAAGGACCGCGGCACCCACCAGGCGTTCGGGGTGATCACCAACGCGCAGGACTTTCTGCACGTCCTGCGCTTCTACGTAGAGCAGGAGGCCGCGGAGCGCGCGCGGACCGTGCAGCCCGCGGGGGCGGCCTGAGCCAGCCGGCGGAGGCCCAGCCGGGGCGCGTCGATCCCGCGCTGGCGTCGGCGCTGGCGGCCGCGGCGGAGCGCGTTCCGCCGGAGCGGGTGGACGCCGTGTGGCTCTTTCCCGCGCGGCAGCTGGGCGCGCGGGAGAGCGGGCTGGCCGTGCTCTCCGTCTTTCCGGAGGGCGACGACGCCCGGCGGACGCGCACCATCCACACGCTGCACTACGTGCTGGAGCCGCCCGCGCCGCGCGCCCGGCCGGTGCGCACGGACGAGCTGGAGGAGCAGGGCACGGTGCCGCTGGACCGGGTGGACCGCATCATCGAAGGCGTGCTGCGCCGGCTGGACGTGCCGGAGACGCCCGACGTGCGCGAGACGGGCGGAGACGCCGCGCGCTGGGCGGAGCTGCTGGCGGAGCTGGCGGGCACGGCCGCCACTTCCGTCGCCGGGGTGCCGGTCGATCCCGCCACGGCGCCCGGGAGCGGCGTGCGGATCCGGGTGGCGGCCGAGGCGGACGTGGATGCCATGCAGCGCATCCGGCTGGCGGTGCGAGAGAACCGGCTCGCCGACCCCGCGATGGTGCAGCCGCACCACGTCGCGGAAAAGATCGGCCGGGAGGGCCGTGGCTGGGTCGCGGAGGCCGGGGGGCGGATCGTCGGCTTCGCCATCGGGGACCAGACGCGCCGCAACGTCTGGGCGCTGTTCGTGGACCCGGACTTCGAGGGCCGCGGGATCGGCCGCCGGCTGCACGACGCGATGATGGACTGGTTCTTCGCGTCGGGCCAGGAGCGGGTGTGGCTGAGCACCGATCCCGGCACCCGGGCGGAGGCGTTCTACCGTGCCGCCGGCTGGCAGCGGGCCGGCGAATACCGCGGCGAGGCGCGCTACGAGATGGGCCCGGAGCAGTGGCTCGCCCGCGCGCGTGGAGGTGTCCCGCTTGACCGGGGCAATCAAGAATCATTATCGTTAGTGCCGGATTCATCTCCCGCCGATCCCCACGATCCGAGGACCTGAATGGCCACCACCGAAGCCGTCGCCACGTCGCCGTACCTCAACCTGTTCCGGCGCTACCTGCGCCAGCACGGGCTGCCCGTCACGCAGCAGCGCGAGGTGGTTGCCGACGTGGTGTTCGGCAGCGACCAGCACCTGTCGGTGGAGGAGATCGAGGCCGAGCTCAAGAAGCGCGGCGAGCGCATCGGCAAGGCCACCATCTACCGGACGATGGAGATCCTGGTCCGCAGCGGGCTGGTGGAGGACCACGACTTCGGCGACGGGTTCAAGCGCTACGAGCACCTGTTCGGCCACCAGCGCGGCCACCAGCACCTGGTGTGCACCCACTGCCGCAGCGTAACCGAGTTCCGCCGCCCGGAGATCCAGCGCATTCAGGACGAGGTGGCGCGCGCCCACGGCTTCCTTCCCGCGCGGCACAAGCTGGAGGTGTACGGCCTGTGCCCCGACTGCCGCGCGCAGGGCGTGGAACTGAAGTACGAAGGCGTGGCCTGCCCCGCGCTGACCTTCTGAGGACGGTACGAAGGTACGAGGGTACGAATCGCCCGCCCCGCGAGATGATCTCGCGGGGCGGTTTTGCATAGGGTGGGGTGTATCTCGCACGAAGATCCCCGGGTTGACACCCGGTCCTCGGGGTTTCCGCCGTTTGCGCGTGGTGCCCATGGTGTTGAAGCCCCGCCGGGCAAGCGCAGCGCGCCCAGGGCGGGGCTTGTGGCCCTTCCAGCCCCGGGCTTTAGCCCGGGGTCACCAGGGCGGGCCTCCGGTTCCCCTTCACCCGTTCACCTGCTCACCCCCTTCACCCTCCGCCCCTTTCCCCGCACGGCATCGCGCGCGAGATTGCCCGCCCCCGCGCCGGAGGCGGCGCGTCACCGGGACCGCAACGCAGAAGAACGATGTCCGTCGAGATTCCCGAGTCGCTCCAGGGGCTTTCCTGGGAGCTTCCGCGCAACTTTCTGGGACTGGAGGGCGACGCCGCCACCTGGCAGAACGCCGGGGTGGTCATCCTCCCCATCCCGTACGAGAGCACCGTCAGCTACCAGGGCGGCACCAAGCTGGGCCCCGACGCCATCATCCAGGCGTCACGCTTCATCGAATTGTACGACCAGGAGCTGGACGACGAGCCCGGCCCGCGCGTAGGCGTGTGCACGCTGCCGGCGCTGCACCTGACCAGCGCCGGGCCCGAGGCCGCCGTCACCGAACTGCGCGAGGCCATGGCCACCATCCTGGCCGAGGCGGGCGACAAGCTGGTCATCGGTCTGGGCGGCGAGCACAGCATCACCAGCGCACCGGTGCTGGCCCACGCCGACCGGCTGGGCGAGGGGCGGCGGCTCACCATCCTGCAGTTCGACGCGCACGGCGACCTGCGGCTGGAGTACGAGGGTTCGAAGTACTCGCACGCGGCGGTGATGGCGCAGTGCATCGACCGCGCGGACCTGGTGCAGGTGGGCATCCGCGCCATCACGTCCGAGGAGCGCGCCCTCATCCGCGAGCGCGAGGGGAACGTCACCACCATCTTCGCCGAGGAGATGTGGGAGGACAACGCGTGGATCGACCGCGCGTTCAATGCGCTGG
>DATABT010000049.1:0-10793 GCA_036259455.1 Longimicrobium sp.
TCTCACCGCAAACAGCAAAGTCACGTCGTCTTCCGTTCCCGTCCAGCGAGCATCATGAGCAGCCGTCTTGCCACCCTCCCTCCGCATCAACCCTCGTTCAACGCGGCCAGGAGGGGCTCGCCGACGGGCGGCTCCAGCTCCCGCACGGTTCCCGCGGGGGTGTGGACGCGGGTGCCGGCCGGCCCCCGCAGCGGCGCGCGAAAGCTGTAGACCCGCAGCGGCACGTCCATCGTCTGCGCCAGCCGCGCCGCCGCGGGGTGGACCACCCTCGCCCCCGCCTCGGCCAGCGCCACCAGCGCCGCGTGCGTGAGGTGGAGGAACGCCGGCGCACCGGCGTCCTCGCGCGGGTCGCGGGCGTGGACGGCCTCCACGTCGGTCACGATGTGGCACGCCGCGCCGAGCGCGGCCGCGATGGCCACGGCGCTGGTGTCGGAGCCGCCGCGCCCGAGCGTCACCGTTTCGCCGTCGCGGCGCACCCCCTGAAACCCCGCGACCACGGGCACCACCCCGGCCGCCAGCAGCGCGCGGAGCGGGCCGGGGTGGACCTCGCGAATGCGTCCGGCGCCGAAGGGCCCCTCCACCAGCACCCCGGCCTCACCCCCGCGCAGGCTGACCGCGCGCACGCCCTCGCGCCAGAGCGCCGCGGCAAAGAGCGAGGCGGCCAGGTCTTCGCCCGTGGCCAGGGCGCGGTCCGCCTCGCGCAGGTGCTCGTCCGGGCCGGCGCCGGTGCCCAGCGCCTCCATCCAGCCCAGAATGCGGTCGGTGGTGTGCCCGGTGGCGCTGACCACGGCGGTCACGGCGCGCCCGCGGCGGACGTGCGCCGCCACGCGCCGGGCGGCGCGGCGCATGCGCGCGGGGGTACCCAGCGAGGTGCCGCCGAACTTGAGGACGAGGGGTCGCATGGTGCGTAAGGCGCCTGGTGCCTATGCGACCGTGGCGATCGGGACCGTGGCGATCGGAAGGGTGCCGATCGGAACGGTGGCGATCGCGACCTCGCCGGCGACCGCGGCCAGCGACGCCTCCAGCGACTCCTCGATGATGTCGAGCGCCCGCTCCAGCAGAGCGTCGGGGATGGTGAGCGGGGGAAGGAGCTTGAGCACCTCGTCGCGCGGGCCGGCGGTCTCCACCACCACCCCGCGCGCGAACGCCTCGCGCGAGGCCTCCCTGGCCACCCCCGGCGTGCCGCAGACGAGCCCCTGGACGAGCCCGCGTCCGCGGACGTGCGCCCGCGCCGCGGGAAAGCGGGCCGCCATCTCCCCCAGCCGCTCGGTGACCCGGGCCTCCTTCCGCCGGACCTCGCGCGAAAGGGCGTCGTTCTCCCACCGGGAAAGCGCCTCGGCCGCCGTGACGAACGCCAGGTTGTTGCCGCGGAAGGTGCCGTTGTGCTCTCCCGGGGCCCACGCGTCCAGGTCGGGACGGATCAGCACCAGGGCCATGGGAAGCCCCGCGCCGCTGATGGACTTGGAAAGGCAGACCAGGTCCGGGCGGATCCCCGCCTCCTCGAACGAGAAGAAGTCGCCCGTGCGGCCGCACCCCACCTGGATGTCGTCCACGATCAGCAGAATGCCGTGCAGCCGGGCGATCCGCTCCAGCCGGCGAAGCCAGGCGGCGCTGGCCACCTTCACCCCGCCCTCCGCCTGCACCGTCTCCAGGATCACCGCCGCGGGGAGCTCCACCCCGCTTCCCGGGTTGCTCAGCATCTGCTCGAAGTGGTCGAGCGTATCCACCCCCGGGCCCAGGTCGCCGTCGTACGGCAGGAAGAGCGCGTGCGACAGGGGAACGCCGGCGCCCCTGCGCTTGCCCGCGTTCCCCGTGACCGCCAGCGCACCCAGCGTCATCCCGTGGTAGGCGTTGGCGAAGCAGGCCACCGTCTGCCGCCCGGTGACCTTGCGGGCCAGCTTGAGCGCCGCCTCTACCGCGTTGGTTCCCGTGGGGCCGGGGAACTGCACCCGGTAGCTCAGGCCGCGGGGGCGGAGAACCACCTCGTCGAAGCGCTCCAGAAAGCGCCGCTTGGCCGCGGTGGCCATGTCCAGGCTGTGCAGGACGCCGTCGCCTTCCAGGTACTCGATCATCGCCCGCTTCATCTCCGGCGGGTTGTGCCCGTAGTTCAGGGCGCCCGCGCCGCTGAGGAGGTCCACGTACGGGCGGCCCTCCTCGTCCACCAGGGTAGCCCCCGAGGCGGAGGTGAACACCACGGGAAAGGTGCGGCAGTAGCTGCGCACCGCCGACTCCAGGGCCTCGAAGGTGTCCATCCCCATCCCCTCGTGGTGAACGTTCCGTTGCATCGACTGCTCCCGGGTCTTGGATTCGGAGTTTCCGTCGGTACCGCGCCGCGGCCGGCCCCGGCGCGGGACGCAGCCGGAGGACCGGAACAGGGCGCGCGAGCGGCGCCTCCGGTATGCGGGCTTCGCATCCGGAGTACGCCACCTGGTTCCGCGGGCTCGGCGGGCGCGCGCCGGTCCTGTCGCTGGGCGCGCATCCGGGGCGCGGGTCCTCCCGGTCACTGTGCGAGGGGGCCGGACCCATCCCGGTGGACGGGACCTCCTCTCAGAAGACCCGCGCCAGCACTACAACCTGTTATCGGCGGCAAACATGCTGCCAATGGAGCGAGAAAACCGCTCTCGCGGCCGCCCTGGCTCCGCTCCCCTCCATCCGCCAATCCGACATCTCTCGCGGAAAACAGCGAACACAATCAGGCGTTTCAGGACGGAAAAGATTCCAGAATTTACGATTCATCAGTTTTGCGCCGCCCCATGGCAGACGGCTCTTTGTCCGATGGCAGCATACCCGCTCCGCCACCCGGAGAGCGAGACGGCACGGGAAAGCCACGCAAAATCCGGGCAACTGAAGAAAATTGTCCCTCTGGTGCGCACCACCCGCCGTCGCGCAGACACGCTCTATCTTCTTCTTAGTCATGACACTACCGCTCTTTATCGCACCAATTTACTGAGTCACCACAGCTCATTTATCGACATTACGTCCGGTAGCCGTGTGGCGGAATTCAACTACGCATCGTCCTCTCGGTGTCGGGGACGGATACAGCACCGGTACTCCCCTGAATGAATCTGGCTGCATCCAACATGTCCTCATATGATCGTAAAGTGGTGGACAGTTGCCAGCCGCCAGCGGCCCGGGGGACTTCGCTCGCCCGCGGCGAACAGAGGGAACAGGAGTGACGGCCGCCGTCCTCCCTCCGCTCGATCCGGCGGACGAAACCGGTTGAAGTACTCCGCCCGCCCCAGGCCGCGCCGCAGGCGGCCACCGCGGCCCCGATGCGCCCCGTTTCCGGGCCAGCGTCCCGCGCGACACCCGCGTCCCCTCCATCCCTCCTGCGGCGGACGCTTTCACCGGTCACGCATCAGGAGGGCGGCCGGCTCGCGCCGGAACCGTTGGAGCGATCCCCATCTTCCTGAAGCTTCTCGTGGCCCGTACCGCGCATCCGTCGCCGTTTCCGTTCCCGGTGCATCACGCCGGCTCCTGCATCGACGGCCGCCGCCCCATGCGATCCGCCGGAGCCCGACGCGCCGGTCCGCGCGAACCAGAGGAAGCACCGGTAAAAGGAGGAGGACGCGGACGAAAGCATCATCCGCGTCCTCCTTCTTTTCCTTGCGTCCTCGCGTGACACCCGTGTGTTCGAGCCGAAACCCGCCGGGCCAATTCACCGGCGAGCTCCACTCACCCCCTTCATAGCGCCTTCACCTCCGACACCAGCTTCTCGATGCTCTTCTTCGCGTCGCCGAAGAGCATGGTGGTGCGGGGGTGGTAGAACAGCTCGTTCTCCACGCCGCTGTATCCCGCCGCCATGCTGCGCTTGAGCACGATGACGTTCCTGGCGTGGTCCACGTTCAGAATCGGCATCCCGTAGATGGGGCTGGACGGGTCCGTGCGCGCGGCCGGGTTCACCACGTCGTTGGCGCCGATCACCAGCACCACGTCGGTGTTGGCGAACTCCTCGTTGATGTCGTCCATCTCGTACAGCCGGTCGTACGGCACGTTGGCCTCGGCCAGCAGCACGTTCATGTGCCCCGGCATGCGCCCGGCGACGGGGTGAATGGCGTAGCGCACCTCGGCGCCGCGCGCGTCCAGCAGGTCGGCCAGCTCGCGCACGGCGTGCTGCGCCTGCGCCACCGCCAGCCCATAGCCGGGCACCACGATCACGCGCGTGGCGTAGGTCAGCAGCAGCGCCGCGTCGTCGGTGGCGATGGTGCGCACGCTCAGCCCCTCCGAGGTCCTGGCCCCCGCGTCCGCCGTGCCGCCGCCGAACCCGCCCACCAGCACGTTCAGCAGCGAGCGGTTCATCGCCTCGCACATGATCTTGCTGAGGATGATGCCCGACGCGCCCACCAGCGCGCCGCTCACGATCAGCGCATAGTTCTCCAGTACGAACCCCGTGGCCGCCGCGGCCAGGCCCGAGTAGGAGTTCAGGAGCGCGACCACCACCGGCATGTCCGCGCCGCCGATGGGAATCACCAGCAGAATCCCCAGCAGCAGCGCCGTGCCGACCGTCACCATCACCGCCAGGGAGAGGAACTCCGCGTGGTAGGCGCTGTCGCGCAGCATGACCAGCGGGTAGGCGAAGGCGGCCACCGCCACCAGCGCCAGGCCGCCGGTCAGCAGGCGCATCCCGGGAAACGACACGGGGTTGCCGCTGATCTTTCCGTTCAGCTTGCCGAACGCCACAAAGCTGCCGGAGAACGTCACCGCGCCGATCAGCACGCTCAGCAGCACGGTGACGATGAGCGTGGCGCCGATGGGCTTCAGCCCGTGCTCCGCGAAGCCGAGCCCCGCCAGCCCCTGCCGCTGCGCGTCCACGTAGCGCGCGACCTCGGCCCAGGCCACCAGGACGGACGCGCCGCCGCCCAGGCCGTTGAACGCGGCCACCATCTCCGGCATCTGCGTCATCTCCACCCGCGTGGCCAGCAGGTATCCCAGCAGGGCGCCCAGCGCCATGCCGCCCACGATCATCTCCGGCGCCAGGATGCGGTGGCTGACGAGGGTGGCCAGCACGGCGATCAGCATGCCCACGGCCGAGAGCTGGTTGCCGCGCCGCGCGGTGGAGGGCGAGTTCAGGCGCTTGATGCCGATGATGAACAGCGCCGCCGCCAGCAGGTAAGCCAGGTTGATGACGGTGCTCATGCCGGGCCTCCCGTGCCGTTCCCGGACGGTCCGTCCGGCGCGGCCACCCTGGCCGGCTCACGCTTCTTGAACATCTGCAGCATGCGGTCGGTCACCAGAAAGCCGCCGACCACGTTGACGGTGGCCAGCACCAGCGCGGCGAAGCCCAGCCAGCGCGCGATGGGAGCATCCACCATTCCCGCCACCACCAGCGCGCCCACGATGGTGATGCCGCTGATGGCGTTGGAGCCGGACATCAGCGGCGTGTGCAGCGTCTGCGGCACCTTGCTGATGATCTCGATGCCCACGAAGGTGGCAAGGACGAAGACGATGAGGAGCGTTTCGAGCATGGGGCACCGGCCGGGGTAGCGGGGGTGGGGCACGTGTCGCGAGTTCGGGATCCGGTCCATTTCACACGGGCGCGGCGGCGACCAGCCCCAGCACCCGCTCGTTCACCACCTCGCCGCCCTGCGCAACGCAGGCGGCGCGAAAGATGTCGTCGTCCGCCGGCGGGGCGAACTCGCCGTCCCTGAGCCACTCCTGGATCATCGCGGCCACGGTGCGCGCGTACATCTGGCTGGCGTGCAGCGGCATCTCCGCCGGCAGGTTCAGCGCGCCGATCACCCGCACGCCGTCGACGTCGGCCACCTCCCCCGGCCGCGTGAGCGCGCAGTTGCCTCCGTTGGGCGCGGCCAGGTCCACGATGACGGAGCCCGGCGCCATCCCGCGGACGGCATCCTCCGAAACCAGGAGCGGCGCCGGGCGGCCGGGGATGAGGGCGGTGGAGATGACCACGTCCGACGCCGCCACGTGCGCGGCCAGGAGCTCGATCTGCCGGCGCTGCCGCTGCTCGTCCAGCGCCGCCGCGTACCCTCCCCCGCCCTCCGCGCCCGCCGTGTCCAGGTCCAGCTCCACGAAGCGCGCGCCCAGCGACCGCGCCTCTTCCGCCGCCGCGGCGCGCACGTCGTACGCGCTGACCACGGCGCCCAGCCGCCGCGCCGTGGCGATGGCCTGCAGCCCCGCCACCCCCGCGCCCAGCACGAGCACCTTGGCCGGGCGGATGGTGCCGGCGGCCGTGGTGAGGAGGGGAAAGAACTTGGGGAGCACCTCGGCGGCCAGCAGGACGGCGCGGTAGCCGGCCACCGTGGCCATGGCGCTCAGCGCGTCCATCTTCTGCGCGCGCGTGGTGCGGGGGACCAGCTCCATCGCCAGCGCCGTGACCCCGGTCTGGGCGAGCGCCGCCATCCCCTGCGGGTCGTCCAGGGGGCGCAGGAAGCCGATGAGCGTGCGGCCGGCGGCCAGGAGCGGCAGGTCCTCTTCCGCGGGACCCTGCACGCGCGCGACCACGTCCGCGGACCACGCGTCCACCCGCGTGCCGACGCGCGCGCCCGCGGCCTCGTACGCGGCGTCGGGCAGGTACGCCCGCGCGCCGGCGCCGGACTCTACGACGACTTCGGCGCCGGCCTTCACGAGCCGCGAGACCGCGTCGGGGACCAGCGCCGCGCGCCGTTCGCCGGGCGCGGATTCGGTGGGTACGCCGATGGTAAGGGGCATGGGGCGATTCGAGTCGGTGTTCGGGCGGTGGATGCGGGGGTGCTCCATCATAGGCTAAACGCCAATCGCCGCCTGCGCCATACGGTCGTTTCCCCGCGCCGCGGCCAGACGTATCCCCGCGCGCCTCCAGGCGGAGGATGAATCCACCCGCCCCGCACGCGATCCGCGCCCGGGAATGCCCCGTTCACCCGCTCACCCCATCGGGCGATGCAGGTGCGCGCCTGGCGGCACGGCAGGGGCGTGCCCGCGCAATTCCAGGCGCCGCGGCCCGCCACCTCGCGTCGATGATCGTGATGCATCGACGCCGATCTACCCGGCTGTCTGGATAAACAGCGAAGCGCCCCCGGTCTCGCGGAGAGGCCGGGGGCGCGAGAGGATCGCCGGAACGGCACCGGCTCAGGAGTGGCCGGCGGCCCGGGCGTAGCGCTGGTTGACGAAGTCCCAGTTCACGGTGTTGAACCAGGCCTCCAGGTAGTCCGGGCGCTTGTTCTGGTACTTGAGGTAGTACGCGTGCTCCCACACGTCGATGCCCAGCAGCGGCGTATGGCCCTCCATGAGCGGGCTGTCCTGGTTGCCCGTGTCGGTGACGGCCAGCTTGTTGTCCGCGCCCAGCACCAGCCACGACCATCCGCTGCCGAAGCGGCCCTTGCCGGCGTTGACCAGCTTTTCCCTGCACGCGTCCCAGGTGCCGAAGGCGGCGTTGATGGCCTCGGCGACGGGGCCGGTGGGCGCGCCGCCGCCGCCGGGGCCCATCACCTGCCAGAACAGGCTGTGGTTGGCGTGGCCGCCGCCATTGTTGCGCACGGCGGTCTTGATGGGCTCGGGCACCTCGTCAAAGCGGCGCATCAGCGCCTCGATGTCGTCGCCCGCGTTGAACTCGGGGTGCTTTTCCAGCGCCGCGTTCAGGTTGTCGACGTAGGCCTTGTGGTGCCTGTCGTGGTGGATCTCCATCGTGCGGGCATCGATGTGCGGCTCCAGCGCATCGAACGCGTACGGCAGATCCGGCAGCGTGAACGGCATCCTCCACCTCCCTCAGGGTTACGGGACCGCCGCGGGGCGCCCTGTCCCGTCGCCCCGCCGAACACCGGCAATCTACGCGGCAACGTCCGTTCCGCCACCCGTGGAGGGGATCGAATCACACGGAGGACGCGGAGGCCTGGATGCGGTCTCCGCGTCCTTTCGTCGTTTCTCCGCGTCCTCCGCACGTCTCCAGGTCTACTCGTGGAACTTCACCTCGGCGCGGGTGCGGACGCGCATCACGGCCTCCTGGCGAAAGCGGCGCCTGTACTCCGCGGCGATCTCGTCCAGGGCGGCATCCACCCGCGCGCTGGGGGGATGCGTGATCTCGACGACGAAGCTGGGCTCGCGCACCACGGCGCCGTTCGCGCCCCGCCACTGCCCTTCACCGCGCAGCACCGTCAGGCCTTCGGGAAAGCGCGGCGTCACCACCTCCGCCAGGAACGCGGCCCACGCCTCCTCCGACACCGATCCGCCACCCGGAATGTCGCGGCCGAAGAAGAGGCGATCGGACACCCACGCCTGCTCGCCCGCGGCCCGCACCGTCGCGGTCGGTGCAGTCGCGACGGCAGGCGCGCACCCGGCCAGTACGAGCACGAGGAGCGAGGGTGCGAGCCGTCGGGGCATCATGCGCGGAAGATGATCGCGGATGGAGGTCGGCGCGGCGGCGTGCCGCGCCGGCTGACGATGCGCGCAGGGCCGCGCAAAGGCAAGCTTTCGCGTCAGAAATACACAGTTTCTGAGCCGCGCACGCGAATGATGGCGGGCGATGGAACTTTTGATTCTCCACTCATGGTATGCAGGCCCGCGGTGCCGATGGACCGATTGCTGGACCCCCTTCACGCTCGATGACAGGAGGCCCCGGTGTACCCCAGACGCATGCAGGCGGGGGCGGTTCGTGGGTGGATGCGGGCGGCGGCGTTCGCGCTGGCGGTGGTGGCGGTGGACGCACGGGGCGCGCACGCGCAGCGCGTGGACGGCCAGGTCGTCGACGCGGAAACCACGGTGCCCATCGCCGGGGTCGCGGTGCAGCTGCTGAACGAACAGGGACGCGTCATCCACCGCGCGGTGAGCAACGGACGGGGCTTCTTCACGCTGCAGGCGCGCAACCCGGGGCTGTACCGCATCCACGCGTCGCGCGTGGGCTACGCCGAGGCCACCAGCGAGCCCATCGACCTGGTCTCCACCCGCGAGCGCGACGTGTACATCCGCCTGAGCACCTCGGCCGTCCAGCTGGCCCCGCTCACCGTCACCGGCATTCCGCGGTCCGCGCGGCTGCGGCGGCGGGGTTCTACCAGCGCCGCGAGCACTTCGGCCCGGACGGACTGAGGGAAGCGCACTTCCTGGATCAGCACGACATCGAGCGGATGAACCCGTTCCATATCGCCGACATCTTCAACGAGCTGCCGTTCGTCTGGAACCACGGCGGCCGCGTCACCATGCGCCGCAACTGCACGCCCGCCATCGTCATCGACGGGTTCGTCGTCCAGTCAGGACGCAGCCGCCTCTCCCGCACCTCCATCATGCCGACGAAGGTGGAGCTGCCGCGCGAGCTGGCGTCGGTGCGGTCGCTGACGGGCGTGGAAGTGTACTACGGCATCGCGATCCCCGCCCGCTACATGATCGACGCCGGCGGCTGCGGCGTGATCCTGTACTGGAGCAAGTAGCCGCATCCATCTCACCTCGAGAGCACGGGAGGCGCCGGTGTACCCTGGACGCAGACAGGCGGGAGCGGCGGGATGGTGGATGCGGGCGGCGGTGTTTGCGCTGGCGCTGGCGGCGCTGGACGCGAGGAACGCGCACGCCCAGCGCGTGGACGGCCGGATCGTGGACGCGGAGACGACCGTGCCCGTCGCCGGGGCCACGCTGCAGCTGGTGGACGAGCAGGGCCGCACGGTGCACCGCACCGTGAGCAACGGACGCGGCTACTTCACGCTGCAGGCGCGCGCGCCGGGGCTGTACCGCATCCGCGCGTCGCGCGTGGGATACCGCGATGGCACAAGCGGCCCCATCGACCTGGTCTCCACCCGTGAGCGCGAGGTGGACCTGCTGCTGAGCAGCGATGCCGTGCGCCTGGAACCGCTTACGGTTACGGGCGTTCCGCAGTCGGCGCGGCTGGCGGCGGAGGGGTTCTACGAACGCCGCGAGCACTTCGGGCCGGACGGGCTCAAGGAAGCGCATTTCCTGGAGCAGCGCGACATCGAGCGGCTGAACCCGTTCCACATCAACGACATCTTCAATCATCTGCCGTTCGTGCGCACGGACCGCGGCCGGGTGCAAATGCGCCGCGGCTGCAGTCCCGCCATCGTCATCAACGGCTTCGTGGCGCGCACGGGAAGCAGCCGCACGGGGCGCCAGTCCATTCTGCCCGCGCAGCTGGACCGCAACGAGGTCGCCTCGGTGCGGTCGCTCGCGGGGGTGGAAGTCTACTACGGCCTCGCCATCCCCGCGCGCTACATGCTCGACGCCGGCGGCTGCGGCGTCATCCTGTACTGGACGAAGTAAGGACGTCGCACGCGGGAGGGCGTTGGTAGACCTCGCGCCAGAGCAGTCATCCGGAGTCATTCGGCCCTGCGCGCACCCCTGTCGGATGATCGTCGCCCACGCCGCGGCTGTCATTTCGAAGGAGGCGCCCGCGTGAGCGCTGCCGGTGCAGGAACGCCGCGGCGCCGACTGAGAAACCTACTCGCCCCGGCAGGTGCCGGGCCCCGCTCCCGGACCTCGCCCGGGATCCCTTCCTCTTCAGGAAGGCGCCATTCCTGACCGGCTTCAGCGGCACACTCTGGCGCCGACCGAAGGGTCCTGCCCGCCGAACCGCAAGGCCGGCCACATGCCTGTATGCCGCACTCAGGACACCAGAAGGAAGCCCCTTCGATCGCGCCGCAGGAGCTTGCGTTGCTTCAGGTTTCGCGCGGGCGCTCCCGGAATGGAAAGGACGCTGGGCGACGTCGAAGCCGTCGACGGACCACCAGCACGGGTGAGTAGATTTCTGGAAGCAATACGTTTCGTTGACATCAGGTCAGAGGCACCACAGAAAGCACGGGCTTCTGCACCGGCGACCAGACCCGCTCGAAGTCGTCCGGGTTGATGCGCTTCGAGTGCCGCAG
>DATABT010000050.1:0-3702 GCA_036259455.1 Longimicrobium sp.
GCACGCGCAGGACGGCTTCCTCCGCGGTGATGAGCCCCTCGTCCACCATCTCCACCGCAATCCGCACGGCGGCGCGGCCCGTCCGCTTGGCGGTGCGCGTCTGCAGGAGGTACAGGCGGCCCCTCTCCACCGTGAACTCCAGGTCCTGCGCGTCACGGTAGTGGTCCTCCAGCAGCCGCGCGGCCTGCAGGAACTCCGCGTAGGCGCCGGGGAGCGCCTTCGCCATCCCCTCGATGGGGAGCGGATCGCGGATGCCGGCCACCACGTCCTCGCCCTGCGCGTTCACCAGGAACTCGCCGTACAGCCGCTTTTCGCCGGTGGACGGGTCGCGGGTAAAGGCGACGCCGGTGCCGCTGTCGTTACCCATGTTGCCGAACACCATGGAGCAGATGTTGACGGCGGT
Source organism: Longimicrobium sp. (assembly GCA_036259455.1). GTDB lineage: Bacteria > Gemmatimonadota > Gemmatimonadetes > Longimicrobiales > Longimicrobiaceae > Longimicrobium. The sequence goes on from DATABT010000050.1 coordinate 404, forward strand.
GCCCAGGTCGTCGCTGATGTTGTTGATGCGGCGGTACGCCTTTGCCCGCGGCGTGTCCCACGAGTTGAAGACGGCGTGGATGGCGCCCCACAGCTGGTCCTGCGGATCGTCGGGGAAGTCGTTCCCCGTCCGCGCGCGGACGAGCGCCTTGAACTCCGCCGTCAGCTCGCGCAGGTCGGCGGCGGAAAGCTCCGTGTCTTCCTTCACCCCGCGCGACCGCTTTCGCTCCTCCAGCAGCCGCTCGAAGTCGTCCGCGTGCACGCCCAGCACCACGTTCGCGTACATCTGCACGAAGCGCCGGTAGCTGTCGAAGGCGAAGCGCTCGTCCCCGCTCTCGCCCGCGAGGGCGGCGGCCGTCGTCTCGTTGAGGCCCAGGTTGAGGATGGTGTCCATCATCCCCGGCATGCTGAACGCCGCGCCCGACCGCACGGAAACCAGCAGCGGCGACGCGCCCCCGCCGAACGTCTTGCCCGTCGCCGTCTCCAGCCGCTCCAGCGCGCCGTGCACCTGCTCCCGCAGCCCGCCGGGGTACGCGTTCGCGCGCAGGTACAGCCGGCACACCTCGGTGGTGATGGTGAAGCCGGGGGGCACGGGCACGCCGATGCGGGCCATCTCCGCCAGGCCGGCGCCCTTGCCGCCCAGCAGGTCCTTCATGTCCTTGCTGCCCTCGGTCTGGCCCGCGCCAAAGAAATAGACGTACCGGTCGGCCATGTGCGATCGCTCGGGTGTGGTGTTCTGCGCGCGTGTGATGCTGTGGATCGGCAGGATGGGATCCGCGCGGCGGGTACGGCAATATTGGTTCCGGTGGGGGAGGGCGGCGGTGAAGGGGTGAATGGTGACCGGGGGGATGATCTAGACCGGGCCTCACCACGGGATCAATCCAGGATGAATCCCGCGGCTGGAACGGCCGCAAGCCCATGCCAGCAGGTGAAGCCCCGTTCGCGGGGAACGAGCAAAGACGGGGCTTGTGGCATTCATCGCCGCGGGTTTCAGCCCGGGGTGACCGGGGCGTGCGCCGACGCAGCGGACGGCGCAAGGAGCGATCGCCATCTCCCCAGAGCCCCGTCGCGGCGCCCGGTTGACCAATCCCCAGCAAAGGGATAGCTTTACGCGTTTCTGCGCGCGCCGGACCTCCGGCGTGCGCGCGTCTTTGTTTTCCGTCAATCTCCGGGGCGGCCCGCGCCGCCCCTCTCCCAGCACACCCCGAGGGACCCGCATGGCATCGTCCACCGTCGCCCGTTCGCGCCTTCCGCAGGGCAAGCTCGACTCCGAAGACGCAATGGCGCTGCGCGCCGCCGAGCTCGCGCAGTGGGCGCGCCGCAACGCCCGCATGATCATCGGGATCGCCGCGGTGGCGCTGGTGGTGGTGGGCGGGCTGGTGGTGTGGAAGTACTCGCAGGCGCAGAAGCGCGCCGCCGCGGGCGAGCGGCTGCTGGCCATGAGCGCCAACCCGGCCCTGCTCACCTCCGCCGGCACCCGCGAGCTGGAGACCTTCATCCGCCAGTACGACGGCACCCCGGAGGCCAACGAGGCCCGCCTGATGCTGGCCCAGTCGCTGCTGGACCAGCGCCAGCCGGCCAGGGCCATCCCCCACCTGCAGAAGGTGGCGAACGGCCGCTCGCAGCTGGCCGCGCAGGCCTCCATGATGCTGGGCTCCACCTACGCGCAGTCCGGCGACCGTGCGAGGGCCATCACCGCGTACCAGCAGGCCGCCGACAAGGCGGGGATGAAGTACCAGAAGTTCGAGGCGCTGGGCCAGGCCGCGGTGCAGCACGAGGCGGCCGGCAACCACAAGGCGGCGGCCGACATCTACCGCGCGCTGCTGGCCGACAGCGAGCAAGGCTCGCAGCAGGCCAGCATCATCGAGATGCGCCTGACCGAGGCGCTGGCCAAGGGCGGCGGCGGCTGAGCCGTTCGCGCACCGCGCTTCGGTGATTTCCGCCACGGCCCCGCTGGGGCTGATCGAGATCCCGTATCCCCGGATCGACCCCGTCGCCCTGCAGCTGCCGGGCGGCCTGGCCATCCGGTGGTACGGGATCGGCTTCATGGTGGCGTTCGCGGCGGGGTACTACATCCTCCGCCGCCTGGCCCGGCGCGGCTTTCTTCCCCTGGCGCCGGACAAGGTGGGCGACCTGCTCTTCGCCCTGATCGTGGGCGTGATCCTGGGTGGGCGGCTGGGCTACATCCTCTTCTACGACTTTGCCAGCTTCGCGGAAAACCCGGCGCGCATCATCCGCATCTGGGAAGGCGGCCTTGCCTTTCACGGCGGACTGGCGGGCGCCATCCTGGCCGGCTGGTGGTACGCGCGGCGTCACGGGGTGCCCTTTCTGCGCCTGGGCGATGCGCTGGCGCTGGGCGTGCCGCCGGGGATCTTCGCCGTGCGGATGGCCAACTTCGTCAACGGCGAGCTCTACGGCCGGGTGACGACGGACGCCGTGCCGTGGGCCGTCCGCTTTCCCACCGATCCCATCGCCATGCAGCTCACCGGCGCCGCCAGCGGCCGGTCCATGCGCGAGCGGGAACTCCTGATCGAGCGGGCGTACGAGACGGGGGTGTGGGACCAGGTGCGCGACCAGGTGCCGTTGCGCCACCCCTCGCAGCTGTACGAGGGATTCACCGAAGGCGTGATCCTGGGATTGATCCTCTGGGCGCTCTACGCGTACAACCGGCGGCGCGGGCGCGACCTGGCGCCGGGTACGTACGGCGGCGTGTTCATGCTGGGCTACGGCATCTTTCGCTCGCTGATGGAGCTGTTTCGGCAGCCGGACCGCCAGTTCACCGACGCGGGTGACCCGCTGGGCACCGTCCTGGGCCCGCTTACCATGGGGCAGACGCTGAGCCTGGCGATGATCGCCGCCGGCATCTTCTTCATCGTCCGCGGCCTCCGCATCGGCGCGGCGAAGGCCGAAGTGCCCGGTACGTAGTGCCCGGTGCCCGGTGCCCAGTGCCCCCCACTGGCTGACGGCGCGGCACCTGCGGCGGGGGATCTGGTACTCGATCCTGACCGTTTGGCACCGGGCACCTGAACCTGGGCACCGGGCACTTGAACCTGGGCACTTGAACCTGGGCACTGGGCACCTTCCCCTCATGGGCGCCGGACATCATCACCACCATCACGGTCATTCCCACGCGCACGCCCACGGCGCCGCGCGCAACCGCAAGCGGCTGACGTGGACGCTGGCGCTGGCGGCCACGTACATGGTCGCGGAGTTCGTGGGCGATGGCCTCGTCGGTCGGCTCGGGAAAGTACGCGCGGTTCGGCTCGAGAGGGCAGAGCGCCTCGCGGTCGATCGCGGTCG